>SYPI01000113.1 GCA_005804005.1 Planctomycetia bacterium | reverse complement strand
GACCAGCGTCCGATTGCTCGACAGGAACGAGCTGAACTCGCCAATGCGGGTTGCCAGATAGTGGTGGACATGCGGTCCGTAGCCGGGCTGAGGCAGTGGCTCACGGCTCAGCACCGGGTGGTAGGTGAAGTTCTGGTTCGTGGCCGCAAGTTGTTTCAGCAGCCCGTGATAAAGCAGGTCAGTACCATAGGCAGTTCCCATTACCAGATGGATCCGGCTGCGGCAGGGGCCCGGCCAAGCGGCGCGACGCGGGCCCGGCGGCGGGCCTTCGAGCAAGTCCAGCAGCATTCCGCGAAATGGAGCGATGCCGGTTCCGGTGGCCAGAAAGAGATAGTCGTGGGCGTTGGGGTCTTCGGGTAGGAGGAAGCGCTTTCCCGCCGGACCGGTGAGCAGCACTTCATCGCCGGGGCGGAGGTCGCACAAATAGTTGCTGCAAACTCCCCTGAACAGTGAGTGGTCGCCGGGATCGTCGGTCGCAGTCTGTGGGTGGTGCTCGGCGAGCAAGCGCTTGGGTGTGGTTGAGACAACCCGCCCGGCACCGTCCTCACCCCAACTCGGGCAGGCGATGGAATAGAGGCGGAGTTTGTGCGGGCGCCCGCGGGGGTCGAGTCCCGGCGGGATCACGCCGAACGACTGGCCGGGCAGGACGTTGCCTTCAAGGACCGTTCCGCTCACATCGATACAAACATGGCGCACGAAACTGGCCGATTTGCCGTTCAGGCACGACTCACTGGTGGTGACCCGGCCCTTCACCGGCTGATTCGGCATGGCCAGGTGCATCTTGGCGGCTGGGAGTCTGGGGTCGAGGTCGTTCAGGGTCTCGGACAAGGGCAATCTCGTGGGAGGCGGGTACTATCGGAACGGCACGAAATAACTGCCCACTTCAGGCAGGCCGGGCCGACAGAATAGGGTACGGATCGCGCAGGAGGCGCACGGTTCGGCAGGAGCCAAGACACATGGATGTGTTCGTGATTCAAGGTGGCCGCAGACTCTCCGGGCGAGTTCGTGTTGAAGGGTCGAAGAATGCGGCCTTGCCGCTGATGGCGGCCAGTCTGCTGACCGACGACACAGTTCGCTTAGGCAACCTCTCTTCGCTGAGCGACATCACCAGCATGACGCGGCTGCTTGGGGAGCTGGGGGTGTCGGTGCAGCTGAATGAGAACGAGGCGCTGCTGCGCACCGTCGACCGCAGCGCGGTGACGGCGCGTTACGAAATCGTCAAGACAATGCGCGCCAGCATCTGTGTGCTCGGGCCGATGCTGGCCCGACGCGGCGAGGCGATCATCTCCATGCCGGGCGGATGTTCCTTCGGCGCTCGACCGGTCGACCTGCACCTGCGCGGGCTGCGCGCCTTGGGTGCCAAGATTGAACTGCGCGAAGGCAACATTCATGCCAAGTGCGATCGTCTCAAGGGGGCGACCGTTTTCCTCGGCGGCCCGTTCGGTTCCACCGTGCTCGGGACCGCCAATGTTCTCTGCGCGGCGACGCTGGCCAAGGGTCGCACCGTGATCGAGAGCGCCGCCTGCGAACCAGAGATCGTGGATCTGGTCGAGATGCTCAACGCCATGGGGGCGCGCATCCGCGGGGCGGGTAGCCCCCGTCTGGTGATCGATGGCGTCGATGAACTCTCCGGCGTCACTCATCAAGTAATGCCCGATCGAATCGTGGCTGGCACCTATGCCTTGGCGGCGGCGATCACCAACGGCGAGGTCTATCTGGATGACTTCCCCTACGACGCACTGCTGGCGGCGATTGATCGCCTGACCGAGATCGGGGTCCATGTCGAGAAAGTGCTTCCTGACGCCGATGACCGCCGTTGCACGGTGCGGGTCACTAGTGAGCGCCTGCTGAAGCCGGCGATCATCACTACCCAGCCGCACCCGGGCTTCCCCACGGATTTGCAGGCGCAATTCATGGCCCTGCTATGCCTAGCCAAGGGCAACAGCATCATCACCGAGAAGATCTATCCGGAGCGATTCCTGCATGTGGCCGAGCTGGGTCGCATGGGGGCGCAGGTGTATCGCGAGGGGCCGACCGTGATGGTGCAGGGCTGCGATGGGTTGTACGGGGCACCGGTGATGGCCAGCGACCTGCGAGCCAGCGCCAGCCTGGTGCTGGCCGGACTGGCCGCCGAAGGAGAGACGACCATCAGTCGGGTTTACCACCTCGATCGCGGCTACTCGCGGATGGAAGATGTGCTGCGCCGTCTGGGGGCCCAGATCGAACGAGTGCGCGAAGAGGTTCCGCAGGTGGTCGAGCCGCGCGGTGCCGGCCTACGCGCCGCTGCGGCGCAGTTCATGCAGGAAAACGGCTGAGGCCACGGCAACATTCAGGCTGGGACGGTCGTCGGCGTTGATCCGGACGTCGGGGTCGGCCATTGGAATGCGAACCACAGCGTGGCAGAGGTCCATGGTCTGCGGCGACAGGCCAGCACCTTCTCTGCCCAGCACTACCACCGTCGGTCCCCCGGGTGGAAGTTGCCCCAGAGCGATCGCCGACGGCGAGTTCTCGGCGGCGATGAGTCGCCAGCCGCGCTGCGCCAGTTCACGCAGAGTGTCGGGCCAGTGCGCCGCGCGGGCCCAGGGCACGGTGAAGACGCGCCCGGCGGAGATGCGAATGGTCTTGCGCAGCAGTGGATCGCTGCAGTCGGAATCTAGCAGGATGCCGCAGCTCCCGAAGGCACCAGCATTGCGGAACAGCGAGCCGAGATTGTCAACGTGCACCACTCCTTCGGCAGCCAAAATGGTCTGCAGTTGCGGTGGCGAGGGCAGGGCTGACGGGAGCGGATCCGCGCCGCGCTGCGCCAAGGCGAGTGCGCCGCGGTGGAGTCGGTAGCCAGCTATCTGATTCACCAGCGCCTCATCGCCGACAAAGCAGGGCAGATCCGGGTGCCGAGCTAGCGAACCGGCCAGTGATTCGGCGCACGATGGCGTCAGGAGGAGGCGTTCCGGGCTGGGCCTCGCGCCAGCTCCGGGCCCGGCGGCCCAGTCCAGAAAGCGCCGAACGATGCGCACTCCCTCGACCAGACAGAGGCCGTGAGCGCCGCGCAGGTCGGCGTCGGTCACATCGCGAAACAGGGCGATGCCCGGATGGGTCAGGGACTGGACCCGAATCACCTGCGCCACGGTCAGGGGGCAGTCGGCTGGCTCTGGCCGCCGGAGAGGGAGCGAACTGCCTCGGACACATCCACCGCATTGGCTCCAGCCGCCTCTAGCCAGGCGCGCAAGAGGCGCAGTAACTCCGGATGGCGGCTGGCCACCTCAGGCGCGGCCTCGAGGAGGTTGCGCAGCGCGGCCAGCGCCTCCTGCAGGTCGGTGGTCGCCTGCGCCAGTTCGTGGAGCGCCTGCTGCTGGGCGCCGGGATCCCCGAAGACACCACCCAGCAATGACCACGGCATGAGCACTACTTCGGTGGTCAATCGATCGATCTGCTCGGCCAAGAGCACCATCTCCGCCCGGGCTTCGCCTTGCACCAGCCGAGCTTCGGCCGCCACATCATCGAGCAACTGCAGCTCTTCCAGCATTCCCTCCCGGGCCCGCATCGCTCGGGTGAAGACTGCCTCTCCCCGCGGGGACATCTCTGCGGAGAACGCCGACTGGATCGCCATCGCATCGTCGCGGATCTGGGGGAACTGAGCGATCAGCGCCAGATATCGCTCACGCCACAGCGACATGCGCGACTGCTCTCCGATTACTTCGGCCGTAAGACCGCTGGCACTGGCGCGCGCCCGGCGGGCGGCACCCAGCGCCGACTCCCAACTCTCACTCCATCTGGCGGCCCGATCATCAAGGTGCGCAGAGAGCGCCGTCCAACCCCGACTCACAGCGCTCATGGTCTCCCCGGGCGGCGGCAGGCTCTGCCACTCCCTCGAAAAGGAACTCAGATCGGACTGGGCCTTGGAGAAGATCGCTCCAGCCATGGGTCCGAAGGCGGTCTCGGCAATCGTGGCGGATGGGGCCAGTGGTATGAAGGCGCCAGGGGCGAGCAGGGCTCCGGGGACCGCTGGCGGGATGACCAAGAGTTCCGCTTGGCCACTGACCAGGTCGCGCGCCATCCCCGCCGAGGTGCCCTCCCGGAGTTGGATGGTCGACTTCACCACAAAGCTCAGCACCACCACCGGCTGCTCCACATCCGACCCCACATACTCCACCGCGTCAACCTGGCCGACATGAATTCCGCCTAGGAGCACTCTTGAGCCGAAATGCAGCCCGTCGGCGCTCCAGGCCAGCGGCACTGCCGTGGTGTAGCTAGTCCAACTGGTGAAGGCGTGGGGCAGGCTCAGCAAGGCGGCGATCGCCCCGCAGATTCCCAAGAAGACCAGCAAACCGGCGCGCAGTTCGCTTCGGGCGCCCGCGGCCATGCTCACCGGGTCCCGGAGGCTTCACCCGCTGGCGAGGCACCCTGCAGAATGTCACTCATGGCGCGCTCCGCTTTGCGATAACGCTCCACCGAGTCCATCACTTTCTTCTCGATCATGGCGCGGAACTCGCTGTCTGAGTCAAAGCGGGTTCCTTCGCGATTGAGCACTTCCCGCAGCGTCTCACCGGCGTCGCGCAGGTCGTCGGCGGCCACCGCGAAACTGCGCGCCGCACCGTACAGATTCTCGTGGGCAACCTCATCGGTGGTGGGGCGATACAGGAGTTTCCACGGACTGCGTCGTATCTCATGGGACATGAGCTTGAGTTGCCCAGCCGAAGTTCGCACATCCTCCAGAGTGGAGCGCAGTCCGGGCATGGCCTGCACCAGGACATCATGCAGGTCGGTGATGGCACTGCTGAATGATTCCACTCCCTGCTCGGCCCGAGCGAGCAGGCGCAGCATTGAGTCCAATCCTTCGCTGCGGACCCGGGACATAATCTCGCGTAGGTCGGCGGTGCCGGCCGCGGCGTTGTCCAGTGTGGCGTCGATCTTCGGGGCGCTCTGGGACATGATGGTCCGCGCCTCGGTAATGCCGCCATCGAGGTTCTGGGCTGCGGAAGCCGCCGAAGCCAATCCGGCATCAATGCGCGGCGTCCAGAGGTCGATACCGTCCCGCAGTTTCACGGTGACGGCTTCGGCGTTGAGCAGTGCGGGGTAGACATGTTCCTTGTAGTCGCGCGGGAGCGAGGCCAGCCAGGCGGCGAAAGTGCCGAAGTCGCCGATGGCTCCGGATGTCTGGGCGGCGGCTTCCGGCCCGAGGATTGCGCCGAGAACTCCCGAGCCCGGCGAGGCGGTGATGCGAGATCCCGCCGCCAGCGGCGTGGTTCCTTCCCCCAACCCGCGGAAGTCGAGCCAAGCGGCCGTACCGATCAGTGGGGCGATGCGAATGACGCGTGGTTCGGAAAACAAGGCGATGGATGGGTCCAGAGCGATGTGGACGTCGATCTCGACGACGCGTCCAGTCTCGGGCTCGGTAATGGTGGCGACCTCAAGCACATGTCCGCGCTTCAGCCCGCCGACGCGCACCTCTGATCCCCGATTCAGCCCGCCAACCCCGTCGGAGACGGAGAAGACCACCGTGTACGCCTTGTACTTGGTGAACCAATCAGCCTTGGAGAGGGCCACGGTGACCAAGACCACGGCAACAGCCCCGGTCGCGCAGAAGACTCCAGCGCGCACTACATCGCGGTGCATGAGCGGATTTGTAGCACAAACCCCCCGCCCAGGGGCGCGCTTGGCAACTAGTCGCTGCCGACCAGCGTGGCGTTGTCGGGGAAGCGCTTGAGTGCCGTCAGCAACTGCTCGATCTGCACGAACGGCGGCATGCCGCCGAGCCGCCTCCGCAGTGCGGTGACTGTCTTCAACTCCCGCTCGCCCATCAGCAGGTGCTCTTTCCGTGTGCCGCTGGCCCCTAGATTGATCGCTGGGAATGTGCGCCGTTCGGCGATTTGCCGGTCGAGGGTCAGTTCCATATTGCCGGTGCCCTTGAACTCCTCAAAAATGATTTGGTCGGCGCGCGATCCGGTGTCGATCAGGCAGGAGGCGATGATGGTCAGTGAGCCGCCTTCCTCGGCCTTGCGGGCTGCGCCGAACAACTGCTTGGGGATTTCGAGGGCGCGCGAGTCCAACCCGCCAGACATGGTGCGGCCACCAATGGCGTACTTGCGGGAGTTGTTGAAGGCCCGGCCCAGACGAGTCAGTGAATCAAGCAGCACCACCACATCCTTGCCAGCCTCGACCTTGGCTTTGGCGCGTTCGATGGCCATGATGCCCAGAGCGCAGTGCCGGTCGACATCCTGATCGTTACTGCTGGCCAGAATCTCTCCGGGGACATGGCGCTGGAAGTCGGTCACTTCTTCGGGGCGTTCATCGATCAGCAGCGCCACCAGCTCGATCTGCGGGTAGTTGATCTTGATGCCGTGGGCAATCTGCTGGAGGAGGATGGTCTTGCCAGCCTTGGGTGGAGAAACGATCAGGCCACGGGTGCCGAAGCCGATCGGGCAGAAGAGATCGATCAGCCGACAGGCGGGAGGGCACCCGCGATGTTCCAGTGTGAGCCGCGGCTGCGGATCCAGCGGCGTCAGTTCGGCAAAT
>SYPI01000112.1 GCA_005804005.1 Planctomycetia bacterium | reverse complement strand
CGGCGGCTGGCCTGCCGCAAGACACGCAGTGGGATTCATCAGCCGCCTTCGCCGACCTCGATCTCGACGGAGATCTTGATCTGGTGGTCATTGGCTACTTGAAGTTTGATCCCGCGGCGCTGCCCGCCCCCAGCCGCTTCAAGGACATCGCGGTGATGGCCGGGCCGCGGGGCATGACCGCCGAGCCGGACCGCCTTTACGAGAACCTTGGCAATGGCGTGTTTGCTGATCGCAGCGTGGAGTCGGGGCTGCGCGCTGCCGCGCTAGCGGACGAACGCTTCGGCCTCAATCTGGCAGTGGCCGACCTGACCCTCGACGGCAAGCCCGACATCTTCATCGCCAATGATTCGCAGGCCGATCAGCTGTTCGAGGGGCAAGGGGGGTTGCGCTTCAACGAGACCGGCCGCCGCCGCGGCGTGGCCACCAACATTGAGGGCACTGAGCAAGCCTCGATGGGAATTGCTCTGGGCGATGTCGATCTCAGCGGCTCTCCTGATCTGCTGGTCGGCGTCTTCTCCAGTGACACCAACACGCTGCACCTCAACCGCGCCGGACAGCGCTTCGATGATCGCAGTTCGCAGTACGGCGTGGCCGCGCCCAGCCGCACGCTCTGCGGTTGGGCCGCCGCGCTGGCCGACCTCGACAACGACCGCGACGAAGACCTGCTGGTTTTCAATGGTCACGTCTACCCCCAGGCCACCATGGCCACCATGGACAGTGACTACGCCCAGCGGCCGCTACTGATGGAGCGCGACGGCCCGCGATTCCGGGCGGTGTCGGGGGGGGAGTGGGCTACCGCGCACCGCGATCGCTCGGCAGTGTTCGCCGATCTGGATCACGATGGCGACATCGATGTGATCGTGGCCGAACAGAACGGCCCGCTGCGTGTTCTGCGCAACGACCACGACAACTCCACCGACTCGGTGGTGGTGGCCCTGCCCGGACGTGGCGGTCAGGGGGCGCTGGTTGAACTGGAGCAGGATGGTCTGGTGCAGCGCCGCTGGTTCTGGGGGGGCGGGCCATTCCAATCGAACACGCCGCAGGAGGCGCACTTCGGGGTCAAGCCGGGTGAAACTTGCCAACTGCGCCTGCACTGGCGCGATGGTGAAACCGAACAGCGCAGTGTTCTCCCCGGCCAGCGGCTGGTGATCCGTCGGCTCAAAGCAGCGGGCTGAGCAGGCTGGCTGCACCTTCCAGCAATCGGCGTCCCACCGGGCGCGTCCGCCACGCCTTCGGATCAACCTCGATGCAGTCGTTCATGTAACTCACCTGCAGGCGGTGCAGTTCTTCGGTGAACTTGTCGTCGTAGACCAGCATCGATGCCTCGAAGTTGAGCTCGAACGAACGGCGGTCAAGGTTGGCGCTGGTGACCAGCGACAGGCGGTCGTCCACCGAAAGGGTTTTGGCGTGGAGCAGCCCCTTGGTGTACTCAAAAATGCGCACCCCGCAATCCAGAAGTACGTCGTACGAGCCGCGGCTTGCGACGGCCACCAACTTGCTGTTGTTGCGCCGCGGCACAACCAGCGAGACCTCGACCCCGCGCCGCGCGGCCACGCACATGGCCATGACCGTCTCGATGTCGGGAACGAAGTACGGGGTGGTGATGATCACTCGGTGGCGGGCCACATGCAGGCAGGCCTGCACCAGTTGGGTCATGGCGGCGTTCTCAAAGTTCGGGCCGCTGGCAACGAACTGGGCGGCCACGCCACCAGTGCGGACGGGGGGGTAATGCTGCAGCAGATCGCGCAGGTCCTCTCCGGTCTCGAAGTACCAATCTTCAAGGAAGACCAGCTGCACCTCGCGCGCCAGCGGTCCGCAAGCTCGAACCGTGCAATCGACCCATGGGGCGTAGCGCGGCGCAGGAGCGAAACTCTCACTGGCAATGTTCATGCTGCCAACATGGGCTACCTCGCCATCGATCACCAGAATCTTGCGGTGATTGCGCAAGTCGATTCGGCTCAGGGCGCGGCGCAAGAGAGCTACCGGCAGCGCGGCGTGCAGTTGGACGCCGGACTGGCGCAGTCGCTCGGCCAATCGGCTCTTCAGGAAGGCTGCCGAACCCACTGCGTCGCAGAGGACCCGGCAGGCCACACCGCCCCGGCGGGCATCCTGTAGCGCCTCGGCCACCCGGCGACCGGCCAGGTCATCGAGGTAGATGTAGGTGAGCAGGTGCACGCTGTGTTTCGCCGCGATGATGTCGGTGCACATCTGAGCGATGGCGGCCGCCGAGTCCCCGGTCAGGGTCAGGTGGTTGCCGCCCGTAGGCGTAGCGTGGCTGACCTTTTCAGCCAGTCGAGCCAGTTGTTCGTCGGAGTCGTCGAGGCTTAGTACCCCGGCCTTCGGATCGTTGTGGCCGTGGTGTTCGGGGAGATCCAAAAGCGCCAGCGCCTGACGATGGCGGCGGGTCCGAGTTCGTCCAAACCAAGTCTCGCCCAGCAGCAGGTAGGCCACCACGCTGGCCACCGGCAGGAACAGCAGCAACAGCACCCAGGCCGTAGTGACCGCCGGGCGCTTGACGCGGCGGAGCAATACATGGGCCGCCAGACCGATTCGCAGGAGCAGTTCACAGACCACCAGCAGCGTCAGCAGCTTGGCCATGGTGCGAACTTCGCCTGACTAGAGAACGATCTCCAGTACCGTCAATCGCCGTTCCCCGCGGGGCAGGTGGACCTTGACCGTGTCGCCTACCCGGGCCTTCATGAGAGCCTCGCCCATCGGGCTGCTGCCGGTGAGTTCGCGGTGGGCGCCTTCCTCCTCAGAGAGGGTGGCCACGATGCGGTAGGTGACCTCGGAGCCGCTGCCCTCGTCGCGCAGTCGCACCACCGCGCCGACAAACACCATGTCCTTCGGCACACTGTTCTCATCGATGACCTGCGCTCCGGCCAGTCGGGCCTGCAGATCGCGAATCTTGGCATCGTTGTGGGACTTGTCCTCGCGCGAAGCGTGGTAGTCGGCGTTCTCGCGCAGGTCGCCCTGACCGCGGGCCTCGGCGATGCGCCGCGCCAGATCGAGGTCCAGCGAGTGCAGTTGGGCCAACTGGCGTTCGAGGCGCTCCCTGTCAGCTCGGGTCATCAACTCCATCGCGGGGCAACCTATCGGCCCAATGAGAGTGAAGCAAGGCGGCACGCCACGATTGCCACGGCCGCCCCCAGAATCGCCGCCGCCATAGCCAGAGTTGGCCAGCGGCGCAGCGCCCCGAGGATTCCGGCAGTCAGCGCCAGATGGGCCAGCAGGATGGCATCAATCCCCAGCACCATCCCGCGCGGCCAGTCAGTGACCAGCCGGATCGGCCAAAGCACACATTGCAGGACGGCGGCCAGAGTCAGGGCGTCAAGCAGCGCCGCCGCCAGCGGTCGCGCCGGTGGAGTACCGCAGAGCCGACCCAGCGGCCAGCAGATCAGGCCGCCGACTACACAGAGCAGCACCAACATCCGGGCTGGCGGTTCGAACGATGCGGCGCTGGGTGAGATGGGCGGGTTCAGCCCGAATGCCCAGATGAATGAGAGGGCCACCCAGAGCGCTGCGGCCTGCAGCAGACCGCGCGGCAGCGGCACCTCTGGCGGCAGCGATACGGGGCCGCGAGATTCCTCAACGGGCGCCGACGCAGTCGGTGCGCACATCGAGCGATCCGTGGCACTCGGCGTCGATTCGTCCATGGGTCTGTTCGAAGAACTGAAGGTAGCGCAGCTTCTGCGGTGCAGAAACCTCGGCGGGGGTCTCTTCGCCGGGAGCGCATCCCCAGAAAATGATGCAGCCATTCGTGGTCACCAGACGCAACTGGCCCTCGTGGGCATAGTCGGAGACATCAATCGCCTCGATCTGGTCCCGCCAGCGCTGCTGATCAATGATTCGAGCCAGAGACAGCCCGGCGTCGAGGTCGGCGCCGGTCCAGCGCATGCCGGGGCGGACTGGTCGAGCCTCGCGGGTACCAATCAGGCGGGGGAATCGTGGTGCCGTCCCGGCGGCGTAGGTCCGCGGCAGCAGCCGACCGTGCTGGTCGATGAGGTGGTCGCCAGCACCATCGACGACCAGAGCGAACGGCACGGCGAATTCGCCGACCACTTGCACTTCGCCGCTGCTGGCCCGCCGCACCTGACTGACTGCGGAGTACCAGCCGCAGTTCTCGAGTCTGGCCAGTGCCCGCTGCAGCGCGGCACGGTTTCCCGGATCAGTGCCCGTCTCGGCCGCCACGAGCCGGGTGAGCACTTCGGCATCCTTGGTACCCAGCCAACCTGGGCGATCTACCAGCACCACTCGCACGGGGCCGGCATCGGCGGCTGAGTGCGCGTGCGCGCGCGAACGGAGAGCCGGAGCGAGAAAGATCAACCCGAGGGTCAGGGTCACCGCCGCCATCGGCGCGCACCATCTCAGTAGTTCCGGCCAAACTCCGAGGGATGAGGCACCGTTCTTTCGTGTTGCCGATGACATCTGTGGAGCCAATGTCGGCTCAAGGCGCGGTCTGGGGCGAAAACTCCCTAGGCTGCCGCGCCGCTTCGCAAGCCGATGCGAGCCAGAGCCGCCTCCACCGCCCCGGAGCAGACTCGTTCAAACGACAGGCCCATGCGGGCCGCCGCCTTGGGGAGCAGGCTGTGGTCAGTCATGCCCGGCATGGTGTTGATCTCCAGGAACCATGCTCCGGCGGAATCGACCATGAAGTCGGCTCGCGCTAGGTCGCGCAGCGCCAAGGCGCCAAACACCGCCAGCGCTCCCTGCTGAGCCTGCTCGGCTACCACCGCGGGAAGCGTGTCGAACAGGTACTGGGTGTCATTGCGGCGGTACTTGGCTTCGTAGTCGTAGAACTCGACGCCGGGAACAATCTCAATGACCGGCAGGGCGCGCCCGTGCAGAATGCCGACGGTGATCTCGCGGCCGTGAATGTAGCGCTCAACCAGCAGAGCGCGGCGACGCCCCAGCAGCTCGGCGGCGGCGGCTTCGGTCGCCGCGCGGTCACGGCAGATGCGCAGATCAACGCTGGATCCGTCGTCGATCGGCTTGAGGACCACTGGGCCAGCGATGGCCAGATCGTCGACGCTTCTTATCACCTGTGCGGCAGGGGTCTGCACCCCGAGCGAGCCAGCCACCGATTTGGTGGCGGCCTTGTCCATCGCCATGGCGGCGCCAGCCGAACGACTGCCGACAAACGGCCGACCGTCGTGTTCGAGTAGTTCCTGCAGCGGACCACCTTCACCCCACGGCCCGTGCAGCACCGGGAAGATGACATCCCCCTCAACGCGAGCCAGCGAGTGGCTGGTCAACTTGTCTATCCGCAGCGCCTGTACTGCGAATCCGGGGCAGCGTCCAAGCGCATCGGCCACTCTGGTTCCGGAGCAGATGCTTACTTCCCGTTCGGCGTCGGGACCACCCATCAGCACCGTCACGCGCACCGGGTTCATTCGCTTCCTCCACGCCTCCAGAAGACGACTTCGCGGTCCAGCCTGATTCCGTGTCGGTCATGCACCCGCTGGGCCACCTGCTCGGACAACTCGGCCACGTGCCGCGTCGAGCCACCAGTTTCGATGGTAATGAAATTGCCGTGGACCGGGCTCACCTGCGCGGTGCCGTGGCACAACCCCTTCAGCCCGGCTTCGTCAATGAGCGCCCCAGCGCTCAGACGCCGCCCGGTCGAATCGGCCGGATTTCGGAACATGCAGCCAGCCGAGTTGGCCGCCAGCGGCTGCGAGGCAGCCTTGATGGCCGAGATCTCCTTTATCCGTTCGCGCAGTTCCTTCGGGTCTTCATCACGCAGGGAGAGGGCGGCGCCGGTGATGATTCCGGCTGGCAGACTGGTGTGTCGATAGGCGAAACCAGCATCGCTGGCGGAAATGGTCCGTACCTTGGCGTCGGCGCCAACCAATCGCAGCGAAATGGTGGACTGAGCGATGTCCCCCCAACGGCCGCCAGCATTCATGCGCAGGGCGCCGCCCAGGGTGGCCGGGATCCCGATCATCTGTTCCAGCCCACCCAAGGCGCGCTGGCCGGACTCTCTGATCAGGCGGTTCATTGCCAGGCCGGCGCCCGCGTGCAGAGTCACCCCGTCGGCGCTGCGATCAAAGGTGCGCTCGCGGAAACACGGTTGATCGAGGCAGACCACCACGCCATCTACGCCCTCGTCATCGACCAGTAGGTTGGCGCCCTCGCCTAGCACGCGCAATGGAACGCCCGCTTCGGCGCAGCGGCGGGTGATGTCAACCAGAGCCGCTTCACTGCGCGGGCTGGCCAGAAAGTCGGCGCAGCCGCCCACGGAAAAGTAGGTGCGCTTGCCCAGCGGAGCGTTGGGCTCAACGGCGGCGTCAATGCCGGCGAGGAGGGACTCGGTGGCGATTGCGCTCATGCGGCGGCCTGCGCTCCAGGTGCGCTCACAGCGATCAATCCAGCCGCGGAACGCGCCAGAAACTCGTGACTCACCATCCAAACCGGGCCAGCGCCCATGGAGACCACCACATCACCGCCGCGGCAGTTGGTCTGCAACCAGTCGACCACTCGCGAGAATGGATCGAGCGATTCAGCCACCACGCCGCGAGCTCGCAGGCGCTCCACCAAATCGGCCGAGCAAACCAAGGCGCGCTCCGCCTCGCTGTCGCGCACGAAGTAGATGTCCGGAACCAGCACGATTGAAGCCTGCGAGAAACTCTGGGCGAACTGTTCGAGCAGGAAGCGGGTGCGGCTGTGTTGGTGTGGCTGAAAGATGCAGATGAGTCGCGTGGGCCGCTCGCTTTGTCGCATTGCCACCAGCGTCTTCTCGATCTCGGTGGGGTGATGGGCGTAGTCGTCGAACACGCGCACAGTGCCGCCGTCCGGGGCCGTGCAACTGCCTAGGAACTGCAGGCGGCGATCACACCCGGCGAAAGATTCCAGCGCCGACTCCACGCTGCGGCGCGGGGCGCCAAGCCACAGCGCCAGAATGCCGGCGGCGGCCGAGTTCAGGGCGTTGTGATCGCCGCGCAGGCGCATCTTCCAGTTCAACTCCGTCTGTCCCTTGCGGCGAACGCGCACGCAATTGGATTCGGCATCAAAATCAACTCGATAGTCGGCCCCCGGGGCCCAGCCGAAGGTGGAGACGCTGCAGGCCAAATCAGAGGCCACCGCCCGCCGATGGGCACCTTGTTCAGCAATCAGCAATCGACCGCCTGCGGCGGCGGGGGGCAGGAGCCGGGCAAACTCGCGGAACGCCCCGACGATCTCGTCGAGGGAACCGTAGCAGTCGAGGTGGTCTTCCTCGACATTATTGATCAGCGCCATGGTGGGGCGATGGTGGTGGAATGAGCGGTCGTACTCACACGCCTCGGCGACCATGATTCCCGGTTGCCCGATCAGCGCTCCGGCGGGGATGTGCGCCGAACCAGTGCGGAATCCGCCGCCCAGTTGGCTGACAGTCGCGCCGACGATCAGACTCGGATCGAGTCCCGCCTCAGCCAGCACCCAGGCCAGCATGGCGGTGGTGGTGCTCTTGCCGTGGGTTCCGGCGATTGAAACGCCGGTTCGCCCGCTCATGCACCAACCAAGTGCCTCGGCATAGGAGAGGATCAGCAATCCGCGGCGCCGCGCCTCCTGCACCTGAGGGTGTGAGGCCTTCACCGCCGCGGAGCGGATGACCAGTTCGGTGGTTGCCGCGAGCGGCCCCAGTTCCCCACAGGAGCAGGCGATACCCGCCGCGTTGAGGGCATCGGTCAGGGCG
>SYPI01000111.1 GCA_005804005.1 Planctomycetia bacterium | reverse complement strand
GGCGCCTTCGCGGTGCTGCCCTGCGAGGGACGGGTGAAAGTCCCAGCCGATGCCGGTGCGGCCAGCTTCGCCGCACCAACAGCCATCGTCGAAGCGGCAAGAAACTCACGGCGGTCCATCGGTGCACTATCGCGTCAATGCCGATGGATGGCAACTGTTCGGATCGAAAAACGCCGCTTGGATCTGCCCCAAGTCGCCATAGACTCGACTCATGAAGTTGGCTGCAGCCGTCATCTCCCGGCTGGCTATCGCCGCCGCCCTGGCAGCCGTGTGGGCACCAGTTGGAGCTAGGCGTGCGGAGGCCACCCCGCCGACCGGGTTCGTTGTGGACATGGAGTCGAGCGGCTGGAACGAGGCTGTCGGCGCTCTGTTCCTGCCCGACCAACGACTGCTCCACTGGCAGCGGGGCGGTGAGGTGTATCTGCATGAAAACGAGCGAGTGCACTTGGTGCTCAACTTGCGCGAGGAAGTCGGCGGCTGGCGCGATCACGGGCTGCTGGGCGTGGCACTGCATCCCAACTTCGAAGCGAATGGATTCATCTACCTGTTCTATGTGGTCGATCGGCACCATGCGCTCACCTTCGGGACCGGCGCCTATGACCCGCAGACAGACTGGTACCACGACGCTTCGATCGCCCGCATCACCCGCTACACCCTGACTGCGGCCAGCGGCTTCACGCAGGTCGACCCGACCAGTCGATTGGTGCTGGTAGGCGAGTCGACCACCACCGGTTTTCCGATCGCCCACCAGTCGCACGCTGTTGGCTCGCTGCAGTTCGGCGAAGACGGCACACTGCTGGCGTCGTTCGGCGATTCGGCCTCCTATGAATCCGTTGATGTCGGCGGGCAGGTCAGCGGTGGCTATGTGACTAGCGCGCTGGCCGCCGGGTTTCTGGCGCCAAAGGAGGATGTCGGGGCGTACCGCGCGCAGATGGTGGATTCGCTCTGCGGCAAGGTGCTGCGGCTTGATCCCGACACCGGCAATGGAGTGCCGAGCAATCCGTGGTTCGACGCCGCCGCGCCGCGCGCACCGCGCAGCCGGGTGTGGTGCCTTGGACTTCGCAATCCATTCCGAATGAGCATGGTTCCCGAGTCGGGCAGTCACGATCCAGCCGATGGCGACCCAGGCACGCTGCTAATCGGCGATGTGCAGTGGAACGCGCGCGAGGACCTGAATGTTGCCGACCGGGGCGGCCTCAACTTCGGCTGGCCTGCGTTCGAGGGGCTCACCTATCAGAACGAGTACTGGGCGCAGGACACCGCCAATCCCGACGCGGTGAATCCGCTGGGCGGGGGCGCCTGCCCGGCGACGATGCAGTTCCGCAGCCTGATCGTGCAGGACACTCAGGACCCGGTGTCATTTCCCAATCCGTGTGCGCTGCTGCAGGCCGAGCAGGCGGCGGTCTCGGGGCCGGGGCTGGTCTCGACCTACGCCGGCTACAGCGGCAGTGGATACGCCGATTACGGTTCAAGCAACGGTCAGTATGTGGAGTGGACGATTGCGGTGCCCCAGTCGGGCAACTGGACGCTGGCCTTCCGCCAGGCCAATGGTGGAACGACTTCGCGGCCGCTGCGCCTGATCGTTGATGGTGTAAACGCAGTCAACTCACTGGCCTTCCCCCCCACTGGTTCGTGGACGCAGTGGAACTGGGTGACGCACACAGTGAGCCTCACCGCGGGCACGCATCTGGTGCGCCTGCGCTCAATCGTGAACACCGGACCCAATGTTGACTGCATGGCCTTTCACAACGGCGCTGGAATCTCTGCGGTGCCAGCGAGCATTCCCACCCATGAGCACACTCGACCAGTAGTCGACTGGAGCCACGGCGGTGCCAATGCGCGTACTCCGGGCTACAACCTCGGGGCATCCACTGAGATCGCGCTGGGCGCAACCGGGCCGGTGGCCGGCGAAGCGTTCGGCGGATCCTGCGCCGTTGGCGGCCCGGAACTGACCAACCCGGCTTGGCCGAGTCAGTGGCGCGGGGTCAGAGTGTTCGGTGACTTTTCCTGGGGCTGGCTGCGCACGCTGCGCTACGGCGCCAACGGAACTCTCGTGGCAGTTGAACCCTTCGACACCGCATTCGGCGCGGTGGTTGGGATCGTTGAGCATCCCAGCGAGCCGACCATCTACGCCATCCGCTGGGGAAGTGAGATTGTGCGAATCCGCTGGCTGCCGGGTGGCAGCGCGCCGCCCACGGCGCGGATTTCCAGCACGCAGAACTGGGGGGCCAGTCCGCTGGCGGTGACGCTCGATGGCAGCACCTCCAGTGACCCCGAAGGCGGCGCGCTGAGCTACGCCTGGGACTTCGGCGACGGCACGACCGGCTCAGGTGCCATCGTCAACCACAGTTTCAGCGCGCCGACCGGCGGCCCCGCCCGCTTCGATGTGCGCCTCACCGTCACCGACCCAGCCGGGCTCACTCATCAGGCGGTGCAGGTGGTCTCGCCAAACAACACCCCGCCCACGGTCGACATCGTCAGCATCTTCGACGGCCAGTTCTATCCAATGAATGGTGGCGACACAACATTTCCATTGCTGGCAGCAGTAACCGATCCTGAGCACGGCTCGGCCGGCGTGGCCTGCCAGTGGCGAGTGAACTTGCACCACAACACACACGAACACCCCGAGCCGCCGGACTTCGATTGTGCCAGCAGTGCGGTGGTCACTTCGGTCGGCTGTGGCGACGAGGACTTCTGGTTTGAGGTTGAGTTCACCGGCACCGACGCGCACGGGCTCTTGGCGACTGATGTGGCCAACCTCATGCCCGACTGCAACGGCACACTCAACTGTCCCGGCGACCTCGATGGCGATTCCGACGCCGATGGCGGCGATCTGGCGGTGCTGCTGGGTCAGTGGGGTCCGACCAGCGGCGCGGCGGCCGACTTCGACCACGACGGGGCGATCAGCGGCGCCGACCTGGCGTTCATGCTGGCCAATTGGGGTGTTTGTCCGTAACTCAACCGTAGGTTGCACCCGCGGCGCTGGGACTCCCACCGCCCCTATCTGCGCTCGGTACAGTGGGCCTCACGGAAAGGGGGCGAGTCGATGAGCACAACCAGTACGGTCGGGGTTCCATTCAGTTGGCTGACTGCGGCACGAACTCGGTCACACCAATTCGGAGGATCTGGAATCGCCAGCACCTAAGTCTCGTTGACGGTGGTGCTGCCAACGATCGCGGAGGGCACACAGTCTGATCCGATCCCGACTCCGACCGTCGCTCTGGCGATTGGGTCCCCTGCCCCCTCGGTCAACGTCTCGACGATGAGAATCGTGAGTGGCAACTGGAGCATCAAGCCGGTCTACGAAATCACCCCGTTGGGCCACGGGTTCTAGGGCTGCTGGCAGCCGCGTT
>SYPI01000110.1 GCA_005804005.1 Planctomycetia bacterium | reverse complement strand
TCGCAGGCCAGACATACGCGGCGCCGCCGAATGGCCGCGTTGCCTTCGCTGGCGCGGCTATCGATGACCTTGTCGTTGTCTTGGTTGCACTTGGGGCAGAGCACTAGGGTGAATGATCGTTCTGCCAGCGGCCGGAGTCAACCCACTTTGGAGCGGAGTATCACTCCCCCCGGCGAACTTCCGGGCCATCTGGGCAGGCCTCGAACCAGAGTTCGAGCACCGCCGCGCCGTCGAGTTCGAAGTAATCGACCTGGATGTCGACTTCGGTTAGCTCGGTGAAGTCCAGTTGCACCCGGTCGATGGTCGCGCCGTGGCGGTCCCAGCGCTGGATATAGGTAGTTCCATCCACCTTCACCCGGATCCCGTCGTCAGAGCGGGTCACCATGGTGTAGCAGCCTGCGGGGAATGTCAGTTGCGCCGTGGCCCGAATGCCGAACTGGTCCACGGGCGCGCCGGGGCCGGTCAGCCGCACTTCGGATGGCCCGCCACCGCCGAATGGGAAGGCCAACTCGAAACCCTGAGCATTGGGCGTGGCTGCACCGGCGGCGCGGCCGAATGCGGCGGGGTCGGCGACCGGATCGCCATCGAGTGGGAACACCCGGATCGTCCAGTCGGTCGGGGCGATCACCCCACGAGCGATGAGTGCGCCGTTGGTGCCGCGGGCGAAACGCATCAGCAGGTCGTAGTGGCCTGCGGTGCCGGGCAGTTCCATGTAAACAGTGGCCAGCCCGGTAGGGGACATGGCGGTGCGCGACTCGGTGTCTCCGGTCACCTGCGAGCCCTTGAGTGTGCCCCCGATCATTCGCCACTCATCGCGCGCGCCGCCGCAGCGCACCTTTACCAGCGTCGGGCCGGACCAATCGAAGGGCGTCGAGCCAGCCATGACGATCGCTTCGCGGCCGCCGAGATTGCTGCGCGCCGACAGGACCGTCTGGCCGTCGAGTTTCACTGGCGCTGCCTTGCCGGGCAGGACCTGCGCTAGCGTGGCCAGATTGGGGTTGCCCATGGTGCCCGGATACGGTCGGCCGTCGGGCAGCAACGGGGCGGGTCGGTAGTCCGGCACACTCACGCTGCAATCGCTGCGCAGTGTCGCGCGGCTGGACTCGTCGGCCTGCAGTTGACTCGATACGCCCTCAAATGTGTTGGCACCTACGCAATCGTCTCGTTCGGCGGTGAGTTCGATGGCCGTGTCCATCGTCTTGAAGGTGTTGCCGACAACGGCGCTGCCCGTCCCAGTGGGGCCATTGGCCTTCACCCACGGCAAGGCGGCCAGGTGCGGATCTTCGTCGGTCCACAGCCGCACGCCGATCGCGTCGCCAACAAAGGTGTTGCCCTCGATGCGGTTGGCCACCCCATGCTCAATATTGATGCCGCCGCGCTCGTTGCCCGATGGCGCTTGGCCGTTGTTGGCGAAGGCGTTGCCGAAGATGTGAGTGCCTTGGGAGTACCCGCCCCACAGTCCACAAATGCCGTTGCCCTCGCAGTGATTGTTCTCAATGCTGTTCTGCTTGCCGAAAGTTAGTTCGATGCCATGGGCGGCAGCGAAGGAGCAGTCATTGCCGATGATGCGGTTCGAGTTGACGCCGTGGTGATCGAACCAGCTGGCTTCCAGTTCCGGTACCAGGCGATGCTCAACCTCGCCCAGACTCTCGCGGCCGGTGAAGGCGAAAATGCCGTTGCCACAATGCGTGCAGGAGTTCAGCGCCAGCACATTGTTGGCGCACTGCTCGAACATCACGATCCCGGCCGAGTCCTGGCCGCGGTTGTAGACCCCGTGGCTGTAGCCGCGGATGTTGAAGTCGAAGGCGTTACGGCAGACGGTCGTCTGGTGGCAGCGCCACATAGCCAAGCCCCAGCCGCTGTTGAAGGAGCAGTCGCAGTCGACCACCCAGCTGGCGCTGACCCCGCTCAGCAGGATTCCGTTCTGGCCATGCTGCACTTTGACTCGCTCAATGAGGACATTGCTCGCCCCATTGACACTCAAGCCCGCGCCGTAGTTGTCGGCCCACTCGCCATGGTCGTTGCTGTGTGGCCATAGCCAGTCGCTGGCGTCTTCGGCGGCGGGGGTGGAGTTCAGCCGTTGGGCGAAGTTGCCCGAGAGGTCGAGGTCCTCGAAGACGCAGGCATCGGCGTTGTGGGCGGCAACGCCCACTTTGAAGCCGCTCACCGCGCCATTGCGCAGGCGCACGCTCCCGCCGCGCACCGAGATGCCAACTCCGGTGAACCCGTCCGGCGGCAATCCCTCGAACGCGCCGCGACAGACCGCGCCGTCTAGATCAACCACCATCAGGTCGCCGACAATATGCACCACTCCGTCGTCGTTGAGGTCGCGAACCGGATTGGGCCAGACCAGTCGGCAGGAGTGATTGACGATCACATCGTCGTGGTCGACCAGAACCACCGGCAGCGTGGCCGGGTCAGCCGCCGGAGGCGCTGGGGGTGCCACGGGATACAGGCAATTGGGAAGAGCAGTCTGACAGGCGGACAGTCCGGCGGACGCTAGAACTCCCAGCAGCGCCGCTACTCTCACACTTCCTCGATTTCGGCGACCTTCTTGTTGGTCAGCTCGTCGAGTTTGGCGGAGTGATTCTTCAGGGCCTTGTCAACTTCCTCTTTGGCCCGTTCCGCCTGGTCTTCGCTGATCTTCACCTTGGTGTCGGCCAGCGCCATCTCGATGTGCTTGTTGGCGTCGCGGCGCTCATTACGAATGGCCACGCGGGCATCTTCGGCCGCCTTACGCACCTGAACCACCAGCTGCTTGCGGCGGTCGGCCGAGGGCGAGGGCACCATTACCCGGATGCCCTGAGCATCTGACTGCGGATTGAGCCCGAGATTGGCCACCTCGATGGCCTTGACGATGGCCGCCTTGGACGAAGGATCAAACGGGCGAACCAACAGCATGGTTGGTTCGGGAACACTGATGGCCGCCAAGGCCTTCAGCTCGGTCGGGCTGCCGTAGTAATCAACCTTGACGAACTCCAGCAGGGCGGTGCTGGCCCGCCCGGTGCGCATGCCGCGCAGTTCGCGCTGCAGGTGCTGCACCGACTTGTCCATCTTCTCTTCCGCCTCAAGAACGATCATGTCAATGTCCATCGGATTCTCCGGCGCTCAGCGCCCGTCGGCAGTGACCAGCGTGCCGATCCGCTCGCCCCGGATGATCCGGGCAATGTTGCCGCTGCGGGCGTAATCAAACACACAGACCGGCAGCTTGTGCTCCATGCACATGGTCAGGGCGGTCAGGTCCATGACCCCGAGTTTCTGGCTGAGCGCATCGCTGAATGAGAGCGATTCATAGCGCTTGGCGGACGGATCCTTGTGCGGATCGGCGGAGTAAATCCCGTCCACCTTGGTGGCCTTGAGTAGCGCTTGCGCACCGAGTTCCACGGCGCGCAGGGAGGCGCAGGTGTCGGTGGTGAAGAATGGATTGCCGGTGCCAGCCACCAGGATGACCACGCGGCCTTTGTCGAGGTGACGCAGGGCGCGGGCGCGGATGAACGGCTCGGCTACCGCAGGCAGATTGATGGCGCTCATGACCCGTGAGTCGACGCCAGCGTGCCCGAGCGCCTCCTTGAGGGCCACCCCGTTGATGACCGTGCCCAACATTCCCATGTAGTCGGCGGTGGACTGGTCGATCTGACCGGCCTGAGCCAGAGCAGCTCCGCGGATGATGTTGCCGCCGCCGACCACCACGCCGAGTCCTACCTTCGTTCCCGCCGTGGCCGCAGCGATTTCCTCGGCGATCAGGCGCAGGGCAGCGGGGTCGATGCCCATCTGCGAGGCGGCGGTGAAACTCTCCCCGCTGATCTTCAGAATGACGCGTTGATATGGTGTGGGCACGGTTGGTCAGCCTCGTCGCGCGGGCGCGGGCCGCGTGGTGAGGGTACTACAATCGAAGCAAGTGGCGGTGATTGAGCCAGTCCTGTCGGAGCCCCGTTCCCCACGCCCGGTCCGGCCCCACCGTCTGCGCCGCGAGATACGCCTGGCGATGATCGGCATTCTGGTTTCGCTGCCGGTGCATCTGGCGCTGGTCTGGGGGTTGTCGCGGTTCGAGCAGCAGCGGCCATCGGCGTTCCCCCAGTTGTCCGAGACCGCGATGGCGTTGGAAATCGGGCCGGCGGATGCGGGACAAGAGGCGGGAGGTGGTGGAACTTCAGCCGTGGAGTTTGAGCCAGTGCGCAGCGCGGTGATCGGGGCAGTGGCCGATGCCACGCCTCAGCAGTCCTTCTCGCTGGTTCGAGCCAGCCCTTCACTGGTCGCCGCTCCGCCAACCGCAGGGGGCGGGCAAGGCGTACTTGGCGCTGGCATCGGCCGCGACATGGGGCGCGGCTCTGGGAATGGCAACGGCGCGGGTGAAGGTTCAGGTTTCGGATCAGTTGTCAAGGCCAACCTCTTCGGAGTCTCGGGCAGCGGACGCCGCATCGCCTACCTGATCGACAAGTCAGCCTCGATGCGTGGCATCCCGCCGGGGGATCCCACGAGGCTGGAAGGGGCCAAGGATGAGCTGCTGCGCTCATTGCGCGAACTGCCCGACTTCGCCGAAGTGTGTGTGGTGTTCTTCGACACTTCTCCGCACGCACTCCCCGACACTCCATGTTTCGTGCGGCTGAGCCCCCGGCACCGGGCCATGCTGGAGCAGTGGATTGGGGCCGTCGGCGCCGGCGGCGGCACGGAGCCGTCGGGCGCGTTCAATCTGGTTATGGAGTGCGGACGGCGTCCCGATCTGGTCTACATCCTGAGCGATGGCGACATCGCCGAGCAGTCGTACGAGGCGATCTCGGCCATCAATCAGACGGGTCGACCAGCGGTAATCAACACCATCGCGTATGGCTCGCCCGACAACGCGGCCCGTCTGCGGCGCTTGGCGGCGCAGAGCGGGGGAATCTCCAGCGCCGTGGCTGAGGGGGCGCGGCGATGACCTCGCTCGCCGCAGTCGTTGTTGGTGCGGTGGTGGCGGGCGCCTGCCCCGGGGCAGAGGTGGTGATTCATTTGCGCGGCAGCGCTGAAGAAGTCTCCGGAGCGGTGCAGAGCGCCAACGAGGAGGCCATCACCCTGATTCAGGGTGGCGCGCCGCGTTCCTGGCGGTGGGTCGAAGTTGCGTCAATCGATGGCACGACCGAGACCGACATCCGCCGATGGCAGCAACTTGGCACCGACATCTGGCGTGCGCGGCAGCGGCTGGAGCGCGGCGATGCCCCCATGGCGATGGCGGCAGCGAAGCGGGCGCGAGAGAACTGTGGCCCAAG
>SYPI01000109.1 GCA_005804005.1 Planctomycetia bacterium | reverse complement strand
TTCGGTTTGGCACCATACGAAAACTCCATCGGCGGTTCGATTGTCGACACGCTGGAGGCGTTCCAGGCCCACCGGGTGCGGGCCTGCGCCGAGGCCCTCATCAATGTCAGTCAGTGCTTCTTGGCCAATTGCGCCCCGGAGGCAGTGCGCCGCATCTATTCGCGCAACGAAGTGTTCCAGCAGTGCCGCAAGTGGCTGGCGCAGAGGTATCCCAAGGCGGAACTGGTGGCGATCGCTTCGTCGGCGCTGGCGGTGGAGCGCGCCGCTGCCGAAGCGGCCGAGGGCAGCGCGGCGATCGGGTCAGCGTTGGCTGGCGAACTGCTGGGAGTGAACCTGCTCTACGACGGCATTCAGGATCGCCCGGAGAACATCACCCGCTTTCTGGTGATCGGCCGCGAGGAGGCAAAGCCCAGCGGCAAGGACAAGACGGTCATTCTGTTCACCACTCAGCACAAGCCCGGCGCACTGGTCGAAGTGCTCGATTGCTTCCGGCAGGCGGGGATCAATCTGAGTCACGTCGACAAGCGGCCGTCGGGGCGGCAGAACTGGCAATACTGCTTCTTCATCGATGCCGACGCTCACTCCGCCGACGAGCCGATGCAGCGGGCGCTGGCTGCCGCGCGCACTCACTGCGCAAGTCTGGAAGTGCTCGGTTCATTCCCGCGGGCCCAGCGCATCCTGTGACTGCCTTTCGCCTGTCGCTGATTTCGACCGGGGGAACGATCGAGAAGACCTACGACGAGCTGTCGGGCATCCTGGCCAACAGGGTCAGCGTGCTGGACATGATGCTGGCGGCGCTCGAACTGCGCGGAGTGCGCATCGATCGAGTGGCGCTGATGTCCAAGGATTCGCTGGACATGACTGCCGCCGACCATGAGGCGATCGCTGAGTGCGTGGAGCGCGAGCTCGGCTGGCACGACGGCGCAGTGGTGGTGCACGGCACCGACCGGCTGGCGGTGTCTGGCGAGGCGATATTGAAGCGATTGCGCGCCGCGGGGGGGCCGCACAAGGCGGTGGTCCTCACCGGGGCGATGCGACCGTACGAGTTGCGCCGATCCGATGCGCCGCAGAACTTGACTGAGGCGCTAGCCGTGGTGCAGGTGCTGCCGCCGGGGGTATATGTGGCGATGCACAATCAGGTGCTCGGCTTCCCGGGCGTGACCAAGGACTCCGCGCAGGGGACTTTCGTCAAGAACGGCTGAGCGCTGCGCGTGGGCGGCGGCCAGCGGTGGCGCGTCGGGCGGTTGCCTTCTGCGGCAGCGTCTCCATCACATACTGGAACATCAGCGGGGCGACGATTGTCGCGTCCGACTCAACGATGTACCGCGGAGTCTTGTCGCCCAGTTTGCCCCAAGTGATTTTTTCGTTGGGAGTGGCTCCGGAGTACGAGCCGTAACTGGTGGTCGAATCGCTGATCTGGCAGAAGTACCCCCACAGCGGCACACCCTTGCGGTGCAGGTCCTGATGCAGCATCGGCACCACGCAGATTGGGAAGTCGCCAGCAATGCCGCCGCCGATCTGGAAGAAGCCGATTGATGACTTGGGGGCGGTTGCGGTGTACCAGTCGGCCAGCGACATCATGTATTCGATGCCGGTGCGCACGGTGTGCACGTTGCGGACATCACCTTCCATGCAGTGCGCGGCGTAGATGTTGCCGTTGGTTGAATCTTCCCAACCGGGCACCACCATTGGCAGATTGGCCTGCGCCGCGGCCAAGAGCCAGGAGTGCTTGGGGTCGATCTGGTAGTGCTTCTTTAGCCGCCCCGAGAGCAGGATGCGGTAGAAGAACTCGTGCGGGAAGCGGCGCTCGTTGGCGTGGTCGGCAGAGGTCCATTCGTCGAGGATGGCCCCCTCGATGCGGCGGATAGCTTCGTCTTCCGGAATGCATGTGTCGGTGACGCGGTTGAGGTGACGGCTGTAGAGCTTCTGCTCGTCAGCCGGGGAGAGTTCGCGCCAGTTGGGCACACGCTGATAGTGATTGTGCGCCACTAGGTTGTAGACATCCTCTTCTAGGTTGGCGCCGGTGCAACTGATGGCGTGAACCAGTCCACGACGGATCATCTCGGCCAGAATGATGCCCATCTCGGCGGTGCTCATCGCTCCAGCCAGAGTCACCAGCATCTTGCCGCCGCTGCGAATGTGCGCCGCGTATGCCTCAGAGGCATCGATGACCGTGGCGGCATTGAAGTGCCGGTAATGGGTGCGGAGAAAGTCGCGGATGGTGGTCTTGCTGGACTTGGACATGGTGCTCCTCTGCGGAATCCGGCAGTCTACGCGCCGCACGCGCGAAACCGAATCACCGGCTGCTCAGATGGGCTCGGGGCTGGCCACGGCAGCGGGCGGGACAGCGGCGGCTGCTTCTTGGCGGTCGGCGGCATCGATCGCTTCCTGAGCGATCCGGCCATCGTGGCTGACCTGCTCGAACTTCACGGCCACCCGCTTGCTTACTCCGCGCTGCGGCATGGTGACGCCGTACAGCTGGTGGCAGGCCTGCATAGTGCGCTTGTGGTGGGTGATGACGATGAAGTGGCTGCGGTCCAAGAACGGGGTCAGCGCTCCGCAGAATCGCTCGACATTGGCTTCGTCGAGCGCCGCGTCAACTTCATCCAGCACGCAG
>SYPI01000108.1 GCA_005804005.1 Planctomycetia bacterium | reverse complement strand
GTGGCGATCTCGTTGAGGATCGCACCCTTGGTGCGGCGCGTGGATGACGGGGTGGCCTTGTAAGCCTTGGTGGCCTTCTTCTTCGTAGCAGTCTTCGGCATAGTGTGAGCGTCCTTTCTCCAATGAAAACCCCTGTGAAACACGCGTTTCTCAGCGGGTGTGATTCTGAATGTAGTGAGGAGGCCGCTACTGCACAAGTACCCCGGAGCGCAAAAGTGCCGGATTTCCCGTGATATATGGCGAGTTCGCCGGAGGGGGTCAGACAGCTGCCGCCGACGGCCGATGCCGCCTACGCCGTGCGCCCAATGCTGTGGTAGGCAAATCCAGCCTTGACCACCTGCGCCGGGCGGTACAGGTTGCGCCCGTCGAAGATGATCCGGCCCTTCATCCGCCGGGCGAGGTCGTCGAAATCAGGGGCGCGGAACTGGGCCCACTCGGTGGCGATGATCAGGGCGTCGGCCCCGTCGAGCACCTGATACATGTCCGCAACTCCCTCAGCGGCAAGACCTTCCTTCTTCAGGTTCTCCAGCGCCACCGGGTCAAACGCCCGCACCTTCGCGCCAGCCTTCAACGCCCGTTCCATCAAGGAAATGCTCGGGGCTTCGCGGATGTCGTCGGTGCGGGGCTTGAAGGCGACCCCCCAGAAAGCCAGGGTCTTGCCGTGCAGATTGGCACCCATTACCCGCTCAATCTTGGCCCAGAAATGCGCGCGCTGGTCCTGATTGACCTCATGGACGGCGGCATTCAGTTTGCAGTTCAAGCCGGATGACTTGCCCATGGAGACCACCGCCAGGGTGTCCTTGGGGAAGCACGAGCCGCCATAACCGAGTCCGGGGTAGAGGAACTGGTTGCCAATCCGCCGGTCGGCGCACATGCCTTCGCGCACATTGGTCACATCGGCGCCCATGCGCTCGCACAGGTTGGCGATCTCGTTGATGAAGGAGATCTTGCAGGCCAGCATGGCGTTGCTGGCGTACTTCACCATCTCGGCGCTGCGCACATCCATGATGAAGATCGGATTGCCCTGACGCACGAACGGCTCGTACAGGGTGCGCATCAGTTCGCCGGTCTCTTCGTTCTCCACGCCCACCACCACCCGGTCGGGCTTCATGAAGTCGGTGATGGCATCGCCTTCCTTGAGGAACTCGGGATTGTCGGCCACATGGAAGGGGAGTTTGGTGCGGGAACTGATCACATCGCGCACTTTGTGGGTGGTGCCAACCGGCACGGTGCTCTTGACGATCACCGTCTTGGGTGCGACGCTCGGGCCGAGCCGCTCAATCTCTGCGGCGATGTCCTCGGCCACCCTCAGCACGAACTTCAAGTCGGCACTGCCGTCGGTGTCGCTGGGGGTGCCGACGCAGATGAAGATGACCGTGGCGTGCTTGTAAGCGGCCGCCTTGTCAGTGGTGTACTCCAGCCGCCCCTCGGCTTCGTTGCGCTTGAGCATTTCCAGCAGGCCGGGCTCGTAGATCGGGCACTCGCCGCGCTTGAGCGAGGCAATCTTGGCCTGATCCACATCCAGGCAGACCACATGATTGCCAGCTTCGGAGAAGCACGCGCCGGTGACCAATCCAACATAGCCAGTACCAACCATCGTCAGATTCATGCTGCGTTCTCCGAGGGGACGGGGAGTCTAGCGCCCCGGCGTGCGCCAGCCTTCGCGCGCCAGCAGCCAGGCCTTCAGGCGCAGCATCCGGCTGCGGGGGTCGGTGGCGCCGCTGAACCCGCCGAGGGTTCCGTTGCTTGAAATCACTCGGTGGCAGGGGATAACCACCGGCCACGGATTACGGCGCATGGCCTGCCCCGCGGCTCGGGCGCAGCCGCGCGCCCGCGCCGGATCCTCGCCCAGAAACTTCAGCGCTCGCTCGGCCAGCCACAGATATGAGCGCGTCTGCCCGGCGGGAATCGACCGCGCCGCCCTCCAGCATGCCTGCTGGAACGGCGTGCCGTCGGGGAGTCGCGCCAGGTTCGTCCGGCCGCCCGCAGCCAATCCGCGCCGCACCGACTTGACGACCGCCGGAGTCGGCGACTCAAGACGGATCGGCCCGGCGGGAGTGCGGATGGTGACCATCATGTCGAGGCTTCCACGCGGTGTGATTCATCGGGCTTGAACGGCCCAAGGTCAGTTCGCAGCCGCAGCGCGGCCCAAGCCGCCAGAGCGGACAGTACTAGCACTACGACCAATGCCCCCTGATAGGCATCCAGCGAGTCGCTTCCCAGGACCCACAGCACCAGCCCCGGAATGAGTTGCAGCACAACGGCGCCTAGCAGTCCGGTGGTATTGACCAGGGCAATCACAGTTCCCGTTCGCGACAACGGCGTGCCGGCAGTAGCCAGTGAGAAGACCAGGCAGGCCGGGCCCATAGCGGCACCCAGAAGCAGCATCAGCACGATCACCGGAACCCCCTTGTCCGGCCAAGGGGAAAAGACTTGAACGGCGAGCAGAGCGACTCCGGCGACGTTTGACCAGAACAGAATGAGGCGCATGCGCGAAGCATTGCTGCCCACCGCGCCAGCGATGACCGCGGAGACGGTCACACCAACCAGCAGCCAGGCGCTCAAATCGATGGCCTGGCTTGGCTCGATGTCCCAGGACTCAAGGAGCTGGATGTTCCAGAACCCGGCAAATGCGAAGGTCTCCCCGAGAAGCACGGCGTAAATCAGGCAGCAGAACCGGACATGGCTGGAAGACCAGGCCTCTCGCAGCGACTCCCACACCGGGGCGGTGGGGGGCTGCAACTCGGGCAGGCCGCCTTCCGCCGGAGCGGGTCTGATCAAGGTCATGCAAAGCAGCCAGCTCACGCCGGCCAACGCGGCGGTGAGCCAAGCCACGCCCCGCCAGGAGAAGTCATCCAGCAGTATCCCCACAACCACCAGGCCAGCGGCACCGCCCAGCCCAATCGCCCCTTCGAGCAGGCCGAGTGCCGGGGTGAACCAACGATTGGGCAGTCGCCTCCGGGCCAGCAGGGCTGCCCCGGAGAAGGCGAAGGCAGTGGCGATGCCAGCCAGACCGCGGGATATGGCCGCCGTCCAGAAGTCTGGTGCCAAAGCGAAGCCAATCATTGCGAGAGTGGCGGCACCGCTGCTGATGCCCAGAATCGGCCGCGGGCCGTATCGATCCAGCAGCATTCCAGCCGGGATTTGGCACAAGCCGTAGGCCGCCAGATACGCCGCCCCAAGCGTGGCGGTGCCCAGATGAGACACCCCCAGAGATTGCCCGACAGCTGACTGCATCGCCCCGAATGAATCGGCGAAGCTCACATGGGCCATGACGAACGCCACCCCGGCCAGGACGGCCAGGCAGCCGTGCACTTTTTCGCTGGCGGTGAAAGTGTGACTCGATGGCATCTGCGCAGTTTCCGCGGCGCATCGCGCCTGCGCAAGCCGTTACCATCGATCCATGATGATTGCCGCGCCTCTGGATCCGACGAGTGTCTCGCTGCTGGAGTTGCTGGGGCGCGAGGACCCGGAGGTGGCCGAAGTGCTGGCGCGCGAGGCGGAT
>SYPI01000107.1 GCA_005804005.1 Planctomycetia bacterium | reverse complement strand
GCAGCCGCGGCCACCAGTTGCCCGGCAATCTTCAGGCGCGGGTCCCACTTCCAGATGTCGTCGGCCAGCCCGGTGAATCCAATGGCCAGCATGCCCACCACCACCGCCACTGGCACCGGGGGCAGGTCGGCCGCTGGCCCGCGCAACGCCAGGTAACTGGCGGCCAGCCCGACCAGCAATCCGAGGAAGACTGCGGCACCGCCGAGGTAGGGCGTGGCGCGCGCATGATGTTTGCGAGCGGCATCTGGCTTGTCGACGATTCCCGCCGCCTCGGCGATGCGCCGAACGATCGGCGTGGTCACCAGTGTGGCGAGGAAGGCCAGGATGAACACCGGCATGTAAGTGTTCAGGATTGACACGGCGCCGACGATCACACCAGCGGGCTCATCCGCTGGCGGTAGCGCATCGAGCACCGGCAACTGCGGCGCCTGCATCATCATCGCGGCGCCTCCGCGGCCACGCGAGTGATCTGCGCGGCGATGTCGGTGATGGTCTGGGTGAGGGCGATTCGCGGCGCAAAACTGATCGTCTCGCGAATCCGAGTCAGGTCCGGCTGGCGGATCTGCAGGTCGTCGAATCCCGGACCGTAGGCCTCGGCGTAGGGCACATTCACCACCGGCGACGAACTGCCGAGGGTGGCCACCACCAACCGCGCCAGATCGCCGATGCTGGTCGACTGGTCGGAACCGACATTGAACACCCGGCCGCGACTGGCCGACGACTCCAGCAGCGCCACGATGGCCGGAACTACATCGCGCACATCGCAGAAGCACCTGCTCTGCCGCCCATCGCCGTAAACCTCGAGTGGTTGACCGTTGAGCGCGGAGCGCACGAATCGCGGCAGCACCATCCCGTAGCGGCCGGTCTGTCGCGGACCGACGGTATTGAACAGCCGCACCACCGTGGCTGGCAGGCCAGCGGCGTGGTAATGGGCCAGCGCGAGGTACTCGTCGAGCGCCTTGGAGCAGGCATAGGACCAGCGCAGCGCGGTGGTCGGACCATACACCACATCGTCCTCTTCCCGAAACGGCGAACGCACCCCGCGGCCGTAGACCTCGCTCGACGAAGTGATCAGGGTCGGCACTCCGGCGCTGGCCGCCCAGCGCAGGACTGAGGAAGTGTCGATCACATTTCGCTCTACCGCCTCGGCAGTCTTCTCCAGCACCAACTGCACGCCAACTGCCGCCGCTAGGTGATAGACCGCGCTGAAGCTCCGGGCATCCAGCCCGTTGATGGCCGCTCCCGCCCGGCCCTCGATGAACTCCAGATTGGCACCCCCATCGCGAACCTCCACTAGGTTGCGCAGACTGCCGGTAGAGAGATCATCGATGATGGTGACCGCCGCGCCGCGCGAACAGAGGTGCCCGACCAGGTGCGAGCCGACGAATCCGGCCCCTCCCGTGACGAGGATCCGCTGGCGGGCTCGCGAGTCGTTCATCAGCAGATCAGGCCTTCGCCGGGGCGGTGTACTCGGCCATCGCTTCGAGATTCTTCTGGTAGTAGCCGCCAGCTGTGCTGCGCTGGCGATTGAGGATCAGTCCGAGGAACTGGCCGCGCGTGTCCTGTATCTGACCGGCCACCTTGGCGACCAGCCCCCGCTGATCCTGCATGGCCCGGACAACCACTACGGTGCCATCCACGCGATTGGCAATCACCAGCGACTCGTTGGCCACCAACGAAGGCGCGGTGTCGATGAGCACCAGGTCGTAGGCGGCGCGAGCCTCAGCCAGCAACTTGTCGAGCCCCTCGCCATAGAGCCGCTCGACCACCCGCTCGGCTGGCGCGCCAGCCGAGAGAACCCAAAACCCGGCAGTCGTTCCCTGCACTGCGGCCGCCAGCGTGCTGGCGCCGGTCAGGCACTCGGCCAAGCCGGTCTGGTCCTCGGTGGCGCCCGCCGCCGTGGCCAGCGTGGGCCGGCGCAGGTTGGCATCAATCACTAGGACGCGGCGACCAACTGCCGCCGCCGCCAGATTCACCGTCACACTGGTGGCGCCGGATTGCGGCATGGCCGGCAGTACCGCCACAGTGCGCAGCCCTCTCTCCGCCAGAACCCGGCTGAACGAAGCTGACAACTGCCGCAGACTCTCAGCCACCGGCGACTGCGGCGCCAGCCGCGAGACAAGTTCGATTGAATCAGGTGTGGTCGGATCGTCGGCAATGTCAGGAATCACCCCGAGCACTCTCCCTCCGGCCACGCCGCCCAGATCGGCTGCCGAACGCACTCGCTGGTCGAGCATCTCGCGGGTGAACACAATGCCCACCACGGTGGCCAGCAGCAGCATGGCCACGCCGGGAATCACGAACTCCGGCTGCGGGAAAGTCAATTCGCGCGGCCGCAGCGACTCCTGAACGATCCTTACCCGGCGCGCATCCTCGCGCATCTTGATCACATCCAGTTCGCCCAGGCGCTGCTGGATGGAAGCCCGGTCCTCCTGCAACTGGGCCATGCGGTCCTTCTTGGATTCCAGTTCCGCCACCGCCGCAGCCAGCTTCTCAAGCCGCTCGGCCTCGGCGGTGTAGTCGCCGTTCTGCTTGACCAGCAGCGATTCCAGTCCCACCACCGTGTCCAGAGTTGTCTTGTATTCGGCATTCAGGTGCTTGGTGATCGCCAGCTCCAACTCGGCGTCGTAGCGCGCCTGCGAACCACTGGCGCGCTCCTTGGCGGCGATGACCGCCGGGTGGTCGTCGCCGAATCGACGCTGGGCATGCTCGAGGTTGGATTTGCCATCCTCAGCATCGCGCCGCAACTGCATGATGGCCGGGTGCTGCTCAGCTTGGCGCCGATCCTCGTCACCGGGCCGGACCTCGCCATTGATCTTCTGAACCAGCATCTCGCGCCGGGCCTTCTGCAGCGTCAGGTCGCGGATCGTCTCGGACAGCCGCAGCATCAGTTCCTCCAACCCCTTCTGTGACTGCAGGGAGTTCTCCTCGAAGGCCGGAATCTGATTGGACTGAATGAAGTCCTGGATTTCTCGGCGCAAGGTGCCGAGGTTCTGGTCAATGGCGTCCAACTGCTTCTGAAAGACCTCGTGAGTTCCGCTGTAACGCAACTCATCATCCTGATTGCGCAGGCGCAGGTAGGTCGAGGCCACGGTGTTGAGCACCACCGGCACATCGTCAGCATCGTGGGTCGACCAGCCGAGATAAAAGAGCTGCGTGCCGCGGCGATGACCGGCGCCCATGTCCTCTTCCAGTTCGTCGACCGCTTCATCAATCAGGAATCCGCCGGTGTCATCCACGAACCACTTGGCCCAGACTGTCTCTTCGATGTCGCGATTCTTGCAGGCCTCGGTGAGAACATTGCGGCTCATGATGCGCGCCGCCTCAGTCTGGGCCAGACGACTGACCGTCTCTTCCTGAGTGGTGTCCTGCCCGACGATGTCGGTCGGATCGACCAACTGCGGGTTCAGTTCGAAAAGCACCTGCCCGGAATAGATGGGGTAGAGGAAGAGCGATCCAAAGTGCACCACAGCACCCAGCACCAATCCACAGCCCAAGGTGATGGCGAACAGCTTGGCGTGTTGACGCAGGATGCGCACCGGGTCGATGGTCGGAGCACGGCCGCCCCCCCGCGCGGTGGGAGCCGAGGATGCAGCCGGACGGGGCGATGGCGTTGGAGCAGCGGGCGCGCTCATGGAACTTGTCTCACTTTGCGGGGGCTGAGAGGGTGCCCTCGAGGGCATCCAGCTCGGCAGTGGTGGCAGCATCGGGTTTCATGGACCGAGCCTGAGCAATTGAACGGATGGCCTCCGCCTTGGCGCCGACTTTGGCCTGGGCCTGCGCCAGATGGAGCCATTTGGAGGCGGTCGGCGAATTGCGCAGCGACCGCAGCAGGTAGTTCTGCGCTTGGGCGTAGTCGCCGCGGGCCATCAGGGCCACCCCGAGAGTATCGATGAACTCGGGCTGGGTTGGCACCATCTCGATGGCTCGGTTGCACAGCGCGACGGCCTTCTCGGCATCGCCGCCACAAGTGGCCTCGAGATACGCCAGATTGTTGATGAGCTGCGGGTTATCGGGGGCGCTATCGAGCGCCTTCTGGAAAGCAACTCGTGCCGCGCCGCAATCACCCATCAACAGGTTGGCGGTAGCCAGAGTGGTGAAGACGCGAGTGGTAGCAGTGGCATCGGGCAACGGCGCCGCCGCAGCGCGCACTGCAAACTCCTTGGCGCGCGAATAGCCGTCGGGTCCGGTGCCCAGCCACTGGTCGGCCAGCGCCGCCAGCAGCGCCGGTGGCGGGTCGGCACCAGCGCAGTCCAGAACGAAGCGTTCGCATTCGGCCATCTTGTCCGGGGCGAATGCCGAGCGGACATTCTCCATCCAGCCGTCAAAGCTCCCGGGCTCGAGCTCCGCGGTGCGCAGGAACTGCCGAAGAGTTTCCAGCCCGCCCTCGCGCTCGCCCAGCCGGGCCCGAGCGCCAGCCAGCGCTCCGTTCAGGAACTGCATCTTGCCAAGGGCCGCCGGCCGGGACTCCAAGGCCTGAATGAGTGCCCGGGCATCGAATGGCTCCTGCGACTGGCGCATTTGAACCGCGCGCACCAGGAACATCTGCTCGCTCTCCATGTCATAGGCTCGCTCTAGCGATTGAGCGCCTTCGTTCCCTCGACCGTGACGGGCGGAATACTGGGCGATGGCATCGAGCCAGCGCACATTGGTCGGATCATCGTTGGCGGCCGACTGCAGCGTGGCCAAACCCATGGAAACCTTGCCGGACTCGGCCAGAATGTCGGCGAACAGTCGCCGCGACTCGAAGTGCCGCGGGCTGAGAGTCACGTACCGCTGCAACACTTCAACCGCGCCCTTGGCATCACCATTGGTTGCCAGCAGGTCGGCCAACAAGCGCACCGCGACCCACAGCCCGCCGCGTAACTCAACGCAACGCTTGGCGGCGGCCAGCGCCTCCTGCATGGCGCGCGGGTCACCGGTGCGTGCGAACTGATCGCTCCGCGCCGAGGCCCGCAACAGGTACGGCGACGGATCGCCCGGCTCCAGTTTGATCGCCGCTTCCAGCGCCTGATCCATCTGGGCGATGGCGGCCAGTGCCTTGGGCTGATCACCGGCCAGCCAGGCCGCCTGCGCTTCGGCCTGAGAGAGTGCCGCCGAGAGGTTGGTATCCACCGCGCTGGGCTTGCCGGCCAGTTGCGCGCCGCGGGCGATGGTCGCTCGCGCCTTGTCGAACTCCTGCATGCGAATCTGTAGTTCCGCTTGACGACGCACATGGCTGAGATCGTTGGTGGCCTGCACCACCGGATCCAGCACCTCGCTGGCGCGAGTCCAATCGCCGCGGAGGAACCAGAAGTCGGCGATCGCCAGGCTGGCATCAAACGTGCCGGGGGCCTGGAGTTTCACCGCCGTCTCAAAGGCGGACTGCGCCCCCGGGCGGTCCGAGCGACCGATGAGTTGGACGCCTAGTTCGAACCAAGCCAGCGGCTTGACACTATCCGGGGCGGCGGCGATGAAGTCGCGCATCACCTTCTCGGCAGCCTCCTGTTCACCGGTGCGGTAGAGGGCACCGGCGAAGCGGGTGGCCAACATCAGATTCCCGGGGTCCTTCTCCAACAGAGTGGCCGCCTCCTCCTGGGCTTGCTGCAGGTTCTGGGCGCGGATGGCCATGAGCAACTCGATCTGCTGTTCGCGCGGCATCGACACCCACTCGGTCGCGCTGTATTTCGGCTTGCCATCTGCTCCCACGACCATCTCCGGGTGGGGTGGCACCTCGGCCAGCAGCACTACCAGTGCCCGCGCGTTTTCCCGGTCGGCGGGCCGCTGCAGAAGATGGCGGCGGCGGGTCTCGAGGGCCTGCAACTTGTTGCCAAACTCTGCCTCGATCTCCAGCCACAGGTTCACGATGGAGGTGTTCCCCGGCAGCGCTGCGGCCCCGGCGCGAACCACTTCAAGGGCCCGAGCCGGTTCACCGCCGCGGCCAAGAAGCCGCCCATAGCCTTCAATAGTCGCCGGATCATTCGGGCGGCGGCGGTACGCCTCACTGAAAGCCGCCAATGCGCCGGGAACATCGCCGGATCTCTCGCGCGCGACTCCCAGTAGGCGGAAGGTGTTGCCACTCGCTCCGGGCGCCGCGGAGGCGGTGAGGAACTTGGCGCTGGCGGTGACGTAGTCGCCGCTGGTCAGCGCTTCCTTTCCCAGCAGCACATCCGGCAGGGTGGGGTCGATGCACTTGGCGGCCAAATCAAGGGCGCGCTGACGGGCAGCGGAGTCCTTCTCTGCCAATGCTGCGTCGAAGATCATCTCGATGAGCGGCGGGTTGCGGCCATCGCCGGCAATCGCCTTGGCTTCGGCGGCGGCCAGCCGCCCCTGAATCGAGGTCAGGATCGCCTCGCTCCCGGCTGGCGCTGGCAGACCGGTTGCCTTGGCGGTATCGATGCGGGCGCGAGTTACGCTCTCCAGCGAACGCAGGGCGATGTAATCGGCGCTGGCCTTGGCGGCGGCGTCGTGGGCCGCCTCGGCATGGAGCCGCACTGCGCGTTCGACCGGATCATCGGTGGTCGAGATGGTTCGCATGCTCTGCAGCACCGGATCGCCGGGATACGCCAGCAGGGCGGCATCAAATGCCGCCGCGATCTGACTCTGATCTCCCTGCGCCACCACGCACTGCACGATGGCCCGGCGAAGACGAACATCTGCCCCCTTGGCTTCGGCCGCTTCCAGCGCCGCCTGTGCACCAGCCCGATCGCCACGGCTGTAAAGCACCTCCGCCTCGGAGACCACCCCGACGATTGGATCAGCCGTGCCCTGAGCAGGGGCAAAATCAGTCATCGAGGGAGTGGTGGCCACCTTGGCCATAGCCAGCGCCGCAGTGTTCTCCGGATCCTCAGCCAGCACGAACTCCAGGACCTTGGCCGCCTCTCGATTGCGGCCTAGCCGCAGCTGCAGCTGGGCCATGACCAACAGCAGCGGCGTGCTCGGCCCATGCCGCTCCAGACCACGCTCAGCCAGCATGAGCGCCGCGCCGTACTCGGCCAGATTGGCCTCCGAAGCCGCGGCGGTGAAGTAGATCTCGGCGCCGACTTCCGGGTTTTGTGTGATCAGGGAACTCAACAGCGCCGCCGCCTTGGCGTAATCCTTGTCGGCGTAGGCCAGCATGCCATCGAATTGCTTGAGTGTTCCCTCGCCGCCGCGCCCGCGCAGGAGGACCTCGGCCTGAGAGCGCGCGGCGCGGGCCCCTTCCAGCGCCGCGGTTCGCGCTGCGTCCGAGTCGGCGTTCTCCCAGTCGGCGTAGGCCAGATTGAAAAGTCGCTCGATTGAATCAACCCGTATCTCATCCTGGATCGCAGAGACCAGACCGACCGGCAACTGCGGCGACTTGACGAGGGATTCAAAGGTTGCCCGAGCGCTCTCGCTGTCGAAGTTGGCCTGCAACATTCCTAGGGCGCGCTGGTGCAGTAGGGCCTGAGGGTGAGTAGCCAGATAGGACTGCAGCGCAGCCGCGGCACGGCGGCACTGGTCCGGCGTCCCCGCAGTAGCTTGAATAGCAGCTGCATCGTGAAGGTCCCACGGGTCGCTACTGGCGATCCCCGATTCGAGCAGGGCGTCCAGCGCCGCCTGAATGACCGCGTTGTCCAACTTCTCTCCACGGGCGGGGCGCATGGCGAGTCGCAGGCGAGCCTGCATCAGCGCGGTGGTGCCGGGAATCTGCGCCGACGCCTTGGCGAGTCCCTCGTCAATGATCTGCCGAAGGCTGGCCGCCTCCTGATCGCGCCCGGCCTCGTTCAGCCTGTTCCACCGCTCCTGCTGAACACGCAGCAGCGCGCCCCAGGCTCGCGGCTCGCCGCCGTGCGTAGCCAGAATCGCCTGCAGAGCCGCTTCGACGCGGGCGCGCTCGTCTTCGCTCTGCGCGCCGGTCCGATTGCTCTGGGCTTCAGCGTAGGCCAGTTCCGCGGCCTCCTGACCCGGACTGTCCGCGTCTAGCCGCTCCTTCATGCGCGTAGCAGCCTCGGCCATGGCGCCCCAGACCTCCGGCCGCTGGGTAACTCGCCCGTGCTCGCGCAGGGAGTCGATGTAATCGTTCCACACCTTGGGATCGCGTTTGGCCGCCACTGTGCGGCGCTCCATGAGCTGTAGCAACTGCCGATAGCGCTCAGCCGCCTCACTGCCCGTCTCGGGGACGATGTGCCCAAGGGCACCAATCATCTTGTCGACATAGCCAAGATTGTTCGGCACGTCGTGAACGGACCGACCGATGCGGTCGACCGCCGAGCGATACTTCTCGTTGGCTGCCTTGGGTTGTCCGGCCGCGAGCAGCGCGTCACCTTCGGCCAGCGCCGTTTCCCCCTGCCGGGCATTCCGCTCCGGCGCCCCGGAGATCCGCAGATAGGCCAGTCCTCCGACCGCCACCGCTCCGATCAGCACGAACGAGCCGATGATGATCAGCAGTTTGCGGTTGGCTTTCTTCTTCATCGCTGCCGTTGTTTTCGCCGGAACAGCCTTGGGTGACTCTGCCATGGGTGGACCTCGTCTAGGTATTGTCGTTGGGCGACGCCGACTTTGACTCGTAGGCGGGCCAGTCGGGCAGCACACGCATCAATGGGGGCAGCAACTGGCTGAACAGATCAGCGACTTGCGTGGAATATCGGCCCTCTGCACCCTCCGCTTGGGCGAAACGAGCCGAAAACTGAACCTTGCAATAATACGCAAAACGCTCGGTGAGGTTGAAGGCCAGCGACCTCACCTCATACGGACTCGGGGTGGCCCGCCCGTTGGCCAGGAACAGGTAACCGCTGATGTAGCGAACGGTTGGGTTCTGCGGATTCTGGAACTCCGTGATATTCAGCGCCAGCTCGTTGAGCGGCATGTGGACATCGGTGGCGCTGCCGGTGACGCTGTCGGTGACCGTGACCACCGGATATCGCCCGCCGCTGGAGTGCTGCGGACCGCGTTCCATGTCCCAGCCCGAACGATCGATCGCCAGAGGCACCGGATGCGGCTGGGTCACGATCTCCAGACCCGCCGCCCCCCAGCAGCGCTCGGGGACATGCGGCACCGTGTCGATGAATCCGGTGTAGTAGGCGATGTGCAGCTCCAGCGCCCCCTTGTTGGGATCTCCATCGAGCACGAAGGTGCGGTTCAGGTAGGAGCTGGTGCCCAGCTCCTCATTGATGACGTCGTCGTACCGGACATCGGTGCCGACGCGCTGCCAGCGGCCTAGGGTGGTCGGTAGGGTTTCGAATCCGGCGCGCAGCGCCACCGGTTCCTTCTCGAGGTACACCCCCAACGCCGCGACGGTTGCCCGGAATGTCACCGCCGAGATCACCAGACAGAGAATCGCTGCCACCCAAGCGGTGCGGATGCTGGCATCAGCGCGAATGGCGCCGTGGGCGACGCGCTTGACTGACTCAGCCATGGGCGCCTCCGTCGTCGCTGCCAAGCCGCTGCACCATCCAGAGGATTCCCATGAACAGGAACAGTCCGGGCAGCAGCCAGAGCACGCCAACCAGCTGGTGAAACTCTCCCTCGGCGAAGCCGGAGTCAATCATGCTCAGGAGACCCAAGCTCGACACACGGATCACATTGATGAAGAGCGCCACCGGGAGTGCCGCAGCAATGAGCACGATGCGCTGCCACGGCCGCCGCACCGATGAATAGGCCATGGCCGCCGCCAGAGCGAAAAAGGCCACCACCATCCGCATCCCGGAGCAGGCCTCGGCCACATTCAGCTGCTGGGGGACCCCAGAGTTGTAGACAGTGAGGATGTTGCCCTCTTGCACGGTGTCGATCCCCACCACAGTGAGAAAGATGTAGGCACCCTTGGCAGCCAGATCCTGCAGGGGGAACGTCAGGCGGTTCATCACCTGCTCGGAAACTGTCTGGCCGAAGATCCAGAGGTAGAGGAGCGGATACCAGAGCCAGCGCATGGCGCGAGTGCCGGCCAGCAACAGGCAGGTGCCAACCAACGTCAACGCCACTCCGATGGAGAAGGCGTTGTGGTGATAGAGCGGCCTAGGCCCGAAGACGCAGAGCATGTACCAGGCAACGCCCGTCACCATCGGCGCCAGCCCCCACCACGATGGGCGTAGTGGTCTGGCCCGTAGATCGGCGCGATGCAGGTACACCAAGTAACCGGCGATCGCGGGGACAAGGATGGTGTGTCCCCAGTCGGCGGGCTGATCGGTGGCGAAGTGGAATTGCTGGCGGAAGAAGTCCCAGAAGACCACCACCAGCAGGACCGACAGCGCGGCTCCGGCGGCGATTGCCCCGCCGGGCGCGATATCGATGGTGCGGCGGTTGACCGCTTCAGGTGATGCAGTTGAGTTCATGGGGCGGATGAGTGATCGCTGCCATCCCGCCTGACGAAAGTACGCCACGCCGCGAGAGCGGTTCGGCGGTCGGCATCAGTTGCCGACGATGTTTTGTGGGGGCGGGCCAAAGACATCGTTTCCCCAGTTGCGATCAAGGAGGAAGCCGAAGCCATAGGTCATGCGGAAGCCGTTGCGCATGACCGCCAACGGCAGAGCCCAGAAATTTGTGCCGATAATGATGTGGTCATCCGGTCGCAGCGCGATGTCCGGCTCCGTCCGAGCGCGAATGGCGGCCAGATTCAACCGAATGCAGGCTTCCCGGTCCGGACCAATGCGGCGAATGAGATCACAGCGCTCGGGGATGGCCAGTTGGCCGAGGCCGCCAGCGGCGTCGATCATTCGACTCAGCGTGGCTTCGCCAGTCTGTGGCATGTTGAAGACGCCCGGCCGGGCGACCTCGCCTCCGACATAGATGACGCCGAGATTGACCGGGTTCACATGGATCGCATCCCCCGGACGGATGACCACATTCTGTGAGTTGTCGCCGGTTGAAAGCTTGCGGTAGTCAATCTCGATGATCCGTGTGCCGCGGGCCACTTCCTCACGGAAGTTGGTTGCGGGCGAGTCGCGTTGCAAACTCTGTGTGACGCCGCCAGTCGCTGCCCCATTGGTGGCGCGCACCCACTTCTGCTGCTGCACATCGAAGATGAATGAACTGCCCTGTCGGGCGCCGCGCGTCGGCTGCTGAGCAGCTGCGGTCGAGTCGGCGCTGCCCGGCGCATCCGAGACCGACACCGGCTCGAGGGTGTCAATGTCTATCGGCGGCGCCAGACCCTGGCCAACCAACCCGTCCTGTCGCGGCGGTCGAACCGCCGCTGGCGCGGGCGCAGCGGCTGGCGGAGCAACGGCTGGATTGGCTGGCGCATCGGGCTCGATGATCGGTGGTGCGGTGGCCGGGGGCGTAGCCGACGGCCCACTTGGCGCCGTGGCGTTGTCGCCAGAGTCGATTTCATTGATCAGGTCGTCGATCGACTTGGCTGGCGGCGGGGCTGTAGTGCCGTCGGCCGGCGGCATCGGCGGGGTGGGAGCATCATCGGTCGGCGGCGTGGCCCCGGCGCCATCGTTGGAACTCGAGTCGCCATTCGGGTCGTATGAGCGAACCACCACGATGCGCTCGGTGCTCGGAGCAACACCGCCCGCCGTAGCGATGGCGCTGCGCAGTCGGTAGTCGGGCCGAGCCAGCTTGTATTCGCCGACCTGATCAACCGAACCGATGATGGTGTAGAGGAACGCGCGACCTTCTTCCAAGGAGACCGTCACGATCGGATTGGGGAGGTAGCGCTTGCAGCGGCGAATGACCTCGGTCTCAAACTCACCCACAGTCAGCCCGGCGGCGTGGACATCGTTCAGGACCGGCAGGCGGACGTTTCCGGATTGATCAACCGCGCGAACCGCCGTCTCGGTCATGTTCGCGCTGATCAACTCATAGATTTCGGTCTTGATCACATCGCCGACGCCGATGTTGTAAACCGATGGCGAAGCCACCAAGTCGGCGGGCAGCGGCGGCCCGGTAAAGCCGAACCGCTCGGGCTCCGGCTCGATCACATCGATGCGCTTGATGACCGGCATCGTCGCCGGGACCCGTTCGAAGTACCCGGTCCGGCTGGGGTCAAAGAAGCTGCGGGTTTCGCAACCGCTCAGTGCGAGCAGCGCGCCGCCGGCGACCAAAATCGGCGCGACCCGGCGGACCACTCGGCTACCAACAAGGCTCAGGCATCGCTTGGGCAAACGGTCCTCTTGAATTCCCCTGAGTCGGGCAACAACCATAGGTGCTTCCGTGCAAGAAAAACAGCCAACTCCCAGCGCGGCCTTGGGGCCATCCCTGCCCGTCCACCGCCTCACCCCGAAGACTATCGCCCGATAAGAACTTCCTCAAGCACTGCCATGCGGACCGCCACCCCCCAGGTGACCTGACGGAGTATGCGACTTCTGGTGGGGTCATCTGCGACGGCGTCGTCGATCTCTACGCCACGGTTCATCGGGCCCGGATGGAGAACGATGGCCGACTCGCCCAAGCGAGCAATCCGGGTTCTGGTCAGGCCGTACGCCGCGTGATAATCCGACGAGATGGCTATCCCAGCAGAGCGTTCCATCTGGATTCGAAGCATCATCACCGCATCAACTGCCTCCAGCGCCTGATCGAGGTCGTGCATCACCCGAACTTGCCCGGGGGCGGCTTGGGCGGCAATCAACTCCAGCGAGGCAGGAACCAGCGTCGGCGGGCCGCAAAGGCGGACCCGGGCACCGCAGGTGACCAGACCATGAAGCGCGGAGCGGGCCACTCTGCTGTTGGCCACATCCCCGACGATGGCAACGGTGCGGCCCTCAATCGAACCGAACGCCTCTCTAACAGTGGCCAGATCGAGCAGCCCTTGGGTCGGGTGTTCGTGGCGACCGTCTCCGGCATTGATCACCGGACAGGCGCAGGTCCGTGCCACCAATTCGGCGCCACCGGAGATGGCACAGCGG
>SYPI01000106.1 GCA_005804005.1 Planctomycetia bacterium | reverse complement strand
CGTGCATGCGGGCCACCTCGGGCGGGATGGCGCCGTGCACGACGGTGCGAGTGCAGTCGCCGTTGTAGAGCGTGGCTCGATTGCGGGGGAAGATGTCGATGATCACCGGTTCGCTGGTGCGCAGCGCGCCGCTGCCGCGTTCGTGGCAATCCGAGCCCTGAGGCCCCCCGGCAACGATTGAGGCGGGCGCTTCGTATCCCTTGCCAGTCAGGAATAGTGCGATGCGTTCGCGCAACCCTTCGCAGGTGAGCGCGCTGCCGCCACTGCGCAGCGTGCCGTCAGCGCCAGCCTCGGCGCGTGCCACCATTTCACAAGCCATACGCATGGCTTCCTCTGTGACCCGCTGTGCTTCATGCAGCCAGCCAATCTCCTGCTCATCTTTGCTGCGGCGCGCGAGCACCGCCATGTCGCAGTCGAGTTCCACGGTGATCCCGCCGCGACGCAGTTCGTCGGCGTAGACCAGTGGCAGGCTGCGGTCGGCGCGCACGGTCCGCGCGCCGGTGCGCTTGACGCACTCCGTCAGCGCCTGCGCGGTGGCAATCTCCCGGTCGCCGCTGAGGCCCGCGGCTGGAGCGAAGTCGCGCGGGCACTTGATCTCATCGGCCTTGGCGTGAGCCCGGGCCCGCTCCATCTCGATGTCGCGCACGATGAGCGTGGTGCGGGTGGTGGCGCCGTCTTTCACCTCAACCAGCGCGCATGGGTCCATCAGAGTGAAGCGCGCGCGCCAGTAGAACCCGGCGTTCAGCTCTGGAATCCCGGCCATTACTGAGACGGTTGCGGCCATCGGCGAATCGTAACAATGACCGGGGATGATTCAGTTGCGATTGAAACTCATCACGAAGCGCGGCCCGCCCTGCGCGGCGTCCTGAATCGAGCGACCGGCGGTCAGGGTGAGTCGCTCGGGGTTGTCGAACACCACCACACCTTCGAGCGTGTCGGTCTGCGAACCACTCCACTCCAGAACGACTCCGCAGGAACCATCTGCGGAGAACTTCAGCGACAGCTGCGCGCTTGCGGCGGTGGTGCCCACATCACTCGGCGCCGCGCCGCCATCGGTCCAGGCGTCGTTGACGAATGCCCCGTGCCCGCTGCCATCGGCGCCGATGACCACCGAGCCGTAGCCCCAGTCGCCGCCGCTGTCGTACCAGTTGATGGCCCAAGAGCCACGGAACTGAGCGAGAAATGCGGGGGTGGCGGTGCTCGGCGGCACGCCGTAGGGTGCCGAGGCTGGCACCCCCTGCTCGTGAAGGGCGAATGTCAGTCCGGTGCCAGGAACCAGATTGCCGCCGGAGTTCTGCTGGAGGTTGAAGCCGAGACAGCCAGCTGAGGCGGCGGCAAAGGTTCCGGCGTACTGCTCCGTCTGCCCGGTGGACCAGACCAACTCTGCACTGGCCGAGGCACCGGGACCGCACTTTCCGGTGATGGTGGCGGTGCGCATCTTGCCGGAGTGTTGCCGGGCCCAGACCTGATCTATGCAGGTGCCGCTGAATGTGTGCCCACTATCGATCACCAGCCGCGCCTGCCCGCCGGAATTCTCCGACTGATTCATGAACGAACCGCTGTAGCGCCCGGTGTCGGCGGCAGTGGTGGCGGCGCCAGTCCCAGACTGCTGCGGAACTACATCCGGCTCGGTGGCGCAGCCGATGACCAACAGCAACGGGAGCAGGCAAACGAGAAACCGCACCGACGGAGTGGCCATCGGGTCAAGCCTAGCCGAGGAATGCCTACTCGGATGTGCCCGCCTACGGGCCAGCTCTCAGCTCCCAAACGCTGCCAGCAGCGCTGCCAGATCGGCGCCGCCGACCGTGCCGTCGCCGTCGAGGTCGCCGGGGCCGCTGGCACCGAATGCGCCCAGCAGCATGGCCAGGTCAGCACCACCAACGACGCCGTCGCCGTCGAGGTCGGCCGGATTGCCGGCTGGGGGCCCTGCGCCCAATGCGCCGTTGTCACCCAAGCGAGCTGCCAGAATCGCGCCGCCATCGCTGTCGGCGCCTTGCCACACGATCACCGTGCCGGAGTCGTCGATGCGCGTGGAGATGTTGCGGAAGAGCGTGGCTTGGCTCGCGGCCACCGGTGCGACCGCTGGAATCCAGCGCGTTTCCGCGGTTGCCGTGGCGCCCAACGCCATCAGCGTGTTGTTGATGAAGGATGTGGAGCGCACCGCGCCGAAGTTTGGTCCGTCAGGCGTCATCGAAGCCATGGCCCAGGTGTAGGAGTAGACCGTCTCCAATGGGGCAAACATGAAGCCATTGTTTGTCCACTGCCGCGCTCCGGTGGCGGCATCGAAGGACTGCGCGCCCGCACCGTAGATGCTGGTGTTCGGGGTGTGCTCCGACCAAGCCACATAGATGCGGTTGGCAGCGGCATCGAAGGCCATACGCGGCGAGACTCGTTCCTGTGTCGTGGTGGTGGTGACCCCCACCCCACCGGTGCCGAAGAGTCGCGTGCCGGTTGAACTGACATGCTGCACGTAGCACTGCAACGGGCTGGTTGCGTACCAGCAGAAGATCGCCCCGCCAGCACCGTCGGATTCAAACGGCGGGTAGTTGCCGATCTGCAGGCTGCCAGAGGTGTGCACGGCAACCG
>SYPI01000105.1 GCA_005804005.1 Planctomycetia bacterium | reverse complement strand
TGCGGGCGGCAAGGTCGGCCTGCCCGTTCACATGATCGACAATGTCGCCACTCTGGGGATCCATGTAGAGCCCGTTGATGGTGAAGTCACGGCGACGGGCATCCTCAGCCAGCGTGGCCTGACGAATCGAATCGGGCCGGCGACTGTCGGTGTAAGGCCCCTCGGCGCGGAACGAGGCGACTTCGATGGTGTGCCCGTGCAATCGCACCAGCATGACCCCGAACGCCGCGCCCACTCCCCGCGCGCCCCGGAACACCGCCGCAATCTCCGGGGCCGACGCGCTGGTGGCCACATCGAACTCCTGCGGGGTCAACCCCAGCAGTTCATCGCGCACGCACCCGCCCGCGAAGTACGCCTCGTGGCCGGCACCGCGCAGCGCCGCCACAATCCCCGCCGCCGCCTCGCGCGTGCTGTGAACCGGGTCGGAACCGGAGACCGGACGACTCATGGACAGCGTTGTACCCGACCGCGCGGCTAGGCCGAGTTGAGCGCCGCCCGGCGTTGGTCACGGGCCGATCTGGCCAGCTCGCGCACCACACTCTCCAGCCGCGCCACACCGGAGTCTTCGTCGGCCAGCAGTGTGGCCGCGGGAATCGGTGAGCCCACCACGCAGACCATGCGTCCACCAAACCGCGGCAGCGCGGACTGACGCGGCCAAGCCTCGAACTGGCCAGCCATGCCCATTGGCACCACCGGCGCCTGACTGCGTTTCACCAGCACTGCGAACCCACGGCGAAAGGGCCGCATCTCACCATCGGGCGATCGTGACCCCTCCGGGTAAAGCGCCACGCAACGGCCAGCGGCCAGTTCAGCCAGCGCGGCGCGCATCGCCCCAGCGTCGCCAGTTTCGTCGCGCAGCGGAATCGAGCCCAGCGATGAGATGAGCAACCCGAAGGGCTTGAAGCGAAAAAGCGCTTCTCTGGCCATCGGCGCCAGCGGCCGCGCTCGAGCACTCACCGCCAGAATCGGAGGATCGAGGTAGCTCTGATGGTTGGCCACAAAGATGACCGGGCCGCTCGAAGGCACATTCCCTCTACCGGACATCCGCAGTCCGAATCCCAGTCGCAGAACCGCGCCGGCGACCCGGGTGGCGAGGTCGTACCAGCGCACTCGCAGCGCCGACCAGCCGGGGGCGCGGGCCGACGGCCCGCTCACTGCCGACCCGCCGTGGTTGCCCGGGCGCGGACATCGGCCAGCAAGCGCGCCACAACTTCCTCGAGCGTCAGCGCCGCCGTCTGCACCACGATTGCTCCGACCGGCCGCGTCAGCGGGCCATCGGCGCGCGTGGAGTCGATGCGATCGCGAGCGCATATAGAGATGAGCACCTGAGCAAACTCCGCTCGCCGCCCTTCGGCCCGCAATTGCTCTACTCGGCGCTGGGCGCGCGTCTCGGCTGGCGCATCCAGATAGAAACGAACCGCCGCATCGGGGAAGACCACGCTGCCTTGGTCGCGGCCTTCGGTGACCAGGCTGCCCCAGCGAGCGGCGATCGCCCGTTGCAGTTCGACCAGCCGATGGCGCACCGCCGGATGAACAGAAACCGGCGAGACCGCCGCGGTCACATCGTCATCCCGGATGCGCGCCGAGACATCGCGCGAACCCAGCTGGACTCGCGGCAGCTCATGCTCAAAGTCAAAGTCCGGGAGCTCTCCGCAGAGCAGCCCAGAGACGGCCGAGGCATCATCGGGTCGGACTCCCGCCTCAATCGACATCAGGGCCACGGCGCGGTACATCGCCCCGGTGTCCAGAAAGTGAATTCCCAGCGTTTGCGCCAGCAGCCGCGCTACTGTCGACTTGCCAGTGCCCGCCGGGCCGTCGATGGTGACGACCAGACCAGAGTTCAATCGGCGATCTCCGGTTCGGCCTCCGCAGGCGGCGTCTCATCCTCGGCAACCACATCATCCTCGCCATCAGCGCTGAGCACCGCGGCCATCGACTCCCGGGCCTTGACGATGTGTTTCTGCGGATCGCCGGTTCCGGCGAACTCAACGCAAAGCGTTCCCTGATAGCCCACACTGACCACGGCGCGCACTGCCTCCTCGAGGTCGTGACCGGGATGGCGACCATTGCGGGAGTAGGCATTCACCGTGGCCGCCACGCAGTGGGCGTAGGGCGCTAGCCGGCGCAAAGTGGCCACGAACTCGGTCGTCTCGGCGGCATGAGCGAAACTGGGCATGGCGCCGATGCGGAAGCCGCCAATGCGCTTGATGAAATCCATCAGTTGCGGCGGATCGCCGGTGGCGCCTTCGCCGGGGCGCACCAGAACCCCGAGGCCGTACGACTCGATCTCATTCAGCGCCAGCCGAGCGTTCTTCGCCGCGCCAGCGAGGGAGGCTTCATCGTCGACTCCCACGCACTTGATGGCCATGTCGCCGCAACCCAGCCGGGTTCCCGCCGCGGCCAGCCGAGTGAGTCGCTCCGCCGCGGCCTTGCCGTGGCGATGGAAATCCATCGGGTGATCGTCTACCAGCACTAGGATCGGGCAGCCAGCGCGGTCGGCCCGATCGCGCAGGGCTTCCAACTGAGCGAGCGTTCGCCCGGCCAGCATGGCCGTGGGAATGTTGAGTCCGGCGAATCCCAGTTCCTCGCGGGCGAACTGCGGCATGTCCTCGAGTCGCAGGCCCACTGGCGCGGCGGGTGCCGCCTTGGTTCCCTTGCGTTTCCCGGCACTGACCGCGGCTACTGACAAACGCGCCTTGATCAGCGCGAGAGATCCGGTGGAAACGGTGATTTGAATCTGCGACTGCACAGCTTGCCCTCTGCCAGCCAGTCTAGCGACCGCAGCCATGTTGCGGCGCTATGATCGCGCCCCCAACCGGAGCACACTGTGGCATCACCGACAGACCTACGCTATTCCCCGACGCACGAATGGTTCCGAGTTCAGGGCGACCTAGTCACGGTTGGGATCACCCAGCACGCCGCTGATGAACTGACCGATGTGACGTTTGTAGAGACTAAAGCGATCGGCATCGCCGTGGCCGCGGGCGGTTCGGTCGGGGAAGTTGAGAGCGTAAAGACCACCAGCGACGTGTTCAGCGTCGTCTCCGGGACGGTGGCCGAGGTCAACCCGGCCGTGGTGGCCGACCCATCTCTGGTGAATTCCGACCCATATGGGAGGGGCTGGCTGGTGCGCATCCGCACCAGTGACTTGGCCCCGCTGAAGGGCCTGCTCGACGGCGCGACCTACGATGCCCACTTGGCCGCCCACTGACGGCGCCGGGGGAACTGCCAACGATGGCCCGGCGATCTCGCTGCGCGGGGTCTGCAAGTCGTATCCGCTGGGCAACCGAAACATTGAGGCGCTCCGGGGGATCGATCTAACCGTTGAGCGCGGGGGCTTCACCGCGATCATGGGTCCATCGGGAAGCGGTAAGACCACGCTGCTTCACCTGCTCGGTGGACTGGATCGGCCCGATGCGGGAGAGGTTGTGGTGTGCGGCCGCGCTCTGGCGGCCTTGAGTGAGCGAGAGTTGACCCTCTTCCGACGGCGCGGGGTCGGGGTGGTTTTCCAGCAGTTCAATCTGCTGCCAGCATTGTCGGCGCTGGACAACGTCTGCCTTGGCGGGCTGCTGGACGGCCGCGACGGTCCGGCGCTGCGCGCGCGCGGGATGGAGTTGTTGGCGGAACTCGGACTTAGTGACCGCGCCACCCACCGGCCCGATGCCCTTTCGGGTGGCGAACAGCAGCGGGTGGCCATCGCCCGGGCACTGCTCTTTGAACCGCCGCTGCTGCTGGCCGATGAACCCACTGGCAATCTAGACAGCGCCACTGGTGAACTGCTCTGGCGAACACTGCGCGAAGTCGCCAGCCGCCGCGGTATGACGGTGGTGGTGGTGACCCACGAGCCTGCTTCGGCGGTGGAGTGCGGTCGGGTAATCGTTCTTCGTGACGGACTGGTGGCAGGAACACTCAACAGCGATGGAATGGAACGCGGCGATCTGGCTCTTCGTGCAGCAGTCCTGGCACGCGCGTAGGGCGCGCAGCCTGCTGCTGGCCGCGGCAATCGCCTCCACGGCGGCGCTGGTGGCGGCGGTGGCCTCGGCCATCGCCACCGCCCAGATCAACATCGAGGGACGGCTGCAAAGGTCGCTGGGCGAGTCTGACGCCCGCATCGTCCATGAGAACGGCGCTCACATTCCGGCGACTCTGGTGGCGCAGGCTCGCGCCCTGCCGCAGGTGAAGGCGGCCGCCGGACGCTTGCACGGCGCCTTCACCGTCACTCGAGCCGATGGCCGCACTGGGACGGATGGCCGCCCGCGGCGCACTACGGTCAACGGCCGCGGTGTGGACTTGGACTGCGACGCGGTGTTCCGCCAGATCGATTTGAGCGCTGGCGTGGCGCCGCAGGCTGAAGACGAAATCGCCCTTAACGAGCTGGCTGCCAGAGACCTCGATGCTCATCCAGGTGACACGCTGCTGGTGCAGCGCCTCGGCGACCCGATCAGTCTGCGCGTGAGCGGGATTATCGAATCGCCATCACTGGGTGCGCTGCAGCGCCCGGGGGCGCGGCTATCCCGGGTCACACTTTCCAATATCACTCGGCAGGCGGATCGAGTCACTCTGGTTTCGATCGTGCTCAATGATGAGGTTGACCCGGCGGCCTGGGTCGCGGCTCACGCCGCGGAGTTCCCCGCGCCACTGAAGCTAGAACCATCCGAGGCCGCCACCACCGGGATCGAACGGGCCACCACCGCCAGCCAGATGGTGCTGCGAATGGCCACTGTGATCGCCTTCCTCGGCGCGGCATTCATCGTGGGCACCGGCTTGCTCACGGCACTGACCCAGCAGCAACGCGAGATCGCCATCCTGCGGGCGCTGGGCGCGTCTCGGCTGCAGGTTTTCTGCGGCCAAATGGCCAACGGCGCGCTACTGGGGCTGATCGGCTCGGTGGTCGGCATTCCGCTGGGAATCGGATTGGCCCGAGGGCTGGCCTGGTGGTGGGCCGATGCGCTGCCGGAGGGATTTGCGACCTCAATCGAGGCCGTGGCGCTGGGGGCGATCGCCGGGGTCGGCGCGGCAATCGTTGGGGCAATCATCCCGGCCCATCTGGCCACGCGCGTTCTGCCGGTCGAGGCCTTGGCCGTGCGCGCTCGTGTGCCGCGACCGTGGGCGTTGGCTCTCGGTGGGGGCATTGCCCTGCTGCTGATCGGCGGATCGACTACCCCGTTTCTCATCAACGATGTGCAGCAGCGATTCTGGGTGTATCTGCAGGGTGGAGTGCCCGCAATGCTGGTGGGCTGGTTCCTGGCCTCGGCGGTGGTGTTCGCCCTGCTATCGCGC
>SYPI01000104.1 GCA_005804005.1 Planctomycetia bacterium | reverse complement strand
CGCGCCGCTTTTGTGGTCGGCAATGAAGTGGCCCTGCGCCGGGCCGTTGATCCCGTAGGCCATATTCAGCCCAGTGTTGAACCACTGCGGACTGTTGGGAGCGGCCGCCTGAGTCAGCAGCATCCAGGAGATCTCGTCCTGAAATGCCTGAGCGTCGCCCTGTGAGTCGAAGTAGCCGTAGCGCTCGCCCCAGACGCGCCAGCAGCCGGCCAGACGGTTGACCACTTGGCGCACAGAGCGTTCCGGCCCCAGCACCGGCTTGCCGTCCTGCATCAGCGGCCGGCCGTCGCGGCCCACCTGCGGCACGCCCGCCTTGCGGAAGTACTTGCTGAGCATGATGTCGGTGGCAAGTTGCGACCAGTCGCGCGGCACTTCGGCATCGGCCATCTCGAAAACGCACTTGCCGTCGGACCCAGTGATACGGCTGGAGCGGGTGGTCCACTCCACCGAAGCGTGGACATCCATGTCAGGCCGGGTGAAACGGCGGGCAATCTTCATGTCGGCGATCCTTACAGTCGGGGGCGATTGGGAACGAAGGGCACAATCCAAGACCCGCGGCCGTGGGGCCGCGAGTCAATTCACGAGTGCGAGTCTGATTGCGGGATGCCGTCCACGCGCGGCAGAGTGAGACCGGTCTGGTCCTGATACTTGCCGCGCTTGTCGGCATAACTCACCGCGCAGGTCTGATCGGCCTCAAAGAAGATCATCTGAGCGATGCCCTCGTTGGCGTAAATCTTGGCGGGCAAGGGAGTGGTGTTGGAAATCTCGATGGTCACCCGGCCGCGCCACTCCGGTTCGAGCGGGGTGACATTCACGATGATGCCGCAGCGGGCGTAGGTGGACTTGCCCACGCAAATGGCCAGCATGTTGCGCGGGATGGCGAAGGACTCGACCGTCTCGGCTAGGGCGAACGAATTGGGTGGAATCAGGATGTGATCGAGGCCGGTCTGCCGGGTATCGATTGTGATGAACAGGTCACTGGTGAAGTTCTTGGGATCAACAATGGCCACGCCTCCCGAAGTCGCGTTGGTGAAGACCTTGAACCGCGTGCCAACCCGGACGTCGTAGCCGTAACTGGAAACCCCGTAGGACACGGTGCCCGGCCGCTTGGCGTTCTCCTCGAATGGCTCGATCGCCACTCGTTCGCGTATCTGGGTGTCGCACAGGATCGCCATGGCACTTCCTCCAAGTCCAGACTCGGGTCCGCAGGGACCTCGGGCCAGAGGGCCCTTCACTCGAACGCCTGCCGCGCGTCGCTCGCCAACCCTTTTCCATCGCGCCGCCCCCAAACCTTCTGGAACCGAACCGGGCGAGTCGGAAAACGCTGTCAAACGCGGCAAAACCGTTCGCGCCATGGCCGGATCCACAACAATCCGGTCGAGGCACGCGCAATCTAGCCCCATATGTTGGGTTTTCAATGGTCCAGGCCACGAAATCTTGTGGGTGGCAGCAAACTTCCCCCAACTACAGCCAAGCAGGGGGGTTGCGTCGGAAGAAAGTTCCCGACGGGGTGGTGGATGGGTTGTCGGATGGTGTCGGAGGGGGTCTTGGGAGGGAAGGAACGCATTGCGGACTCAGTCAATCCGCTCTCTAGACTCGGCTTCGTGACCGAAGCCGAGCGCAATGAGCAATTCACCGATGGGCTCACCGCGGCGCAACGCGCCGCAGTGTTGCACAGCACTGGTCCGGCGCTGGTGCTGGCTGGGCCGGGCTCGGGCAAGACCCGCGTGATCACTCGCCGCATTGCGGCACTGATTGGCTCGGGCGTTGCGCCGCAGTCGATTCTGGCGCTGACATTCACCAACAAGGCCGCCAAGGAGATGCGCGATCGCGTGGCGGCGCTGCTGGCGGTTGATCCGCGGCGGCTCGGGTTGACGGTGTCCACATTCCACGCTTTCTGCGCCAAGCTGCTGCGCCGCTACGGACCCAGTTCGCCAGCGGCTGGATTAGGGACTGCACTGGCGGCCAACTTCACCATCTGCGATGCCGACGATGCCCGGCAGGCGGTGGCCGAAGCGATTGAGACGGCCGAACTGAACAAACGCAACTGGAGCGCCGGGATGGTCGCGGGGATGATCAGCAACGCCAAGAACGCCCTGCTCACTGCAGCCGAGTTCAGCGCCCAGGCGGGGGATTTTCAGGCCAAGATCGTCGCCCGGGTTTACGAGGTCTACGAGCGGCAGATGCGCCGCTGCGACCTGCTCGACTTTGACGACCTGCTGCTGCGCAGTGCGCGGATGCTGCGCGAGGACGCTGCGGTGCGCGAGGCATTGCAGCGCCAGTTCCAGTTCACACTGATCGACGAGTATCAGGACACCAATCTGGCGCAGTTCGTTGTGGCTTCGCACATCGCGGCGGCCAACCGCAACATCATGGTGGTGGGCGATCCGGACCAGTCCATTTATGGCTGGCGCGGGGCCGACATCCGCAACATCCTGCAGTTCGAGGAGAAGTTCGGTGCGGCGGCGGTGATCGAACTGGGGGAGAACTTCCGCTCCACCGGGCACATTGTGGCGGCGGCCGCCGGGCTCATTGCCCACAACCAGCGGCGCAAGCGCAAATCGTTTTCCACCAGCCTCGGTGAGGGGAATCGCCCTCAGTTGATTCGTCTTGGCGACGCCCGCGAAGAGGCCAATGCGATCGTTGACGAGGTTGAGCGCGCTTCGCGTGATGGGATGCCGTGGTCCTCGATGGCGATCCTCTACCGCATGAACGCCCTCAGTCGGGTGTTGGAGGATGCCTTTCGCCACCGCGCCATCCCGTACGTCATCGCCCGGGGCACCGCCTTCTACGAGCGGCGCGAGGTCAAGGACGCCCTCTCATACTTGCGTTCGCTGGCCAATCCACGCGACGAAGTCTCTCTGAAGCGCATGATCCGCTCGATCCCCCGCGGCATCGGCGACGAATCACTAGGCAAGGTCGAGGCGCTGGCGGCGGCG
>SYPI01000103.1 GCA_005804005.1 Planctomycetia bacterium | reverse complement strand
TTCGGTGAAGCCAACTACCGATGGGGTAGTGCGGTTCCCCTGCGAGTTGATGAGCACCTTGGGCTGTCCGCCCTCCATGATGGCGACGACGCTGTTGGTGGTTCCGAGGTCAATGCCGATGATCTTTGACATGATTGTTGAATTCCCTTCGTGGCTGGTTTCGCAAGCGGCACCATATCGCAACAGGTGTGCCAATTGCGCCGGGGATCAGCGCGCCGCTCTAGCCGCGGGGCGCGGTTTTCCCGCACGCTGGCCCGGTCCCCTGCCAACTTGGCACTTGGACCGGGCGGGGTGCCGCTGGTGTTGAGGGTCATCTCAAAGTGGTCGAACTTCGTCTGGCTGTACGGGGCTGTCGCGATACTGCTCGCTTGGGTTCTAGGGCAGGTCTGCTCAGACCGCTGGTGGTGGAGCCAATGGTTGCTGTGGATCCCGGGGCCGCTTGTCTGCCTGATCAATCTGGTCGGCGCGGTATGGCATATGGCCCCCCGGCACGGTAGTCAGCGCTTCTTGCGACGACTTCTGGCGCTGGGGGCGATGCTGGCCGCAGGGTTCTCCCTCCGAGATGGCATTGGTTGGTCCTGCGCCGCACCCGGCGGTGACACAGTTTCCATCGCCTATCTCAATGCTCGCTGGCCAGGTCAGTCAGCCCGGGAGTTCACCCCCGCGCTTGCCCGCGTCGATGCCGACCTGTTCGTTGTGGGAAACTGCGGACGGCTTGGCGAGGCACCCGAAGCGGATCGCTGGGTGCCAGCGGATGCGCTGCTCTACCGGGTGGGGCCATTCGCGGTGGCGAGTGGAATCCCACTGGCTGGTTCGCGCCTGGTGTACGCCGGGGAGCTTGGCACCGTCGCAGTCATCCAGACTGTGCCGCTGCCGGCGTGGCCAAATGGGATCCGAATCGGACTCTTCGATCTTCCATCTGACCCGCTGCTTGCAAGGTCCCAACTGGCGCGGCGGCTGCAGGCCGATCTGCTGGCGGTAGGGATCGGGGAACTGGATGTCGCCGTGGGTGACTTCAACATGACCTTTGGCTGGTCGTTGCAGCACCTGCTTCCTGGAATGGAATCTGGCAGCACCTGCGGCTGGCAGGGCACATTTCCCCGTCAGTTACCCCTGTGGCGACCGGACCACATCCTGGTGCGCCCACCACGCCAACTGCACCACTCGACCAGCTTCGATCCGGCCGTCGCCGGCCATCGCGGGATTCGTGGGCACCTCTCCCCGGCGGCTGACTAGTTCAATCAGTGGTCGGCGATGCTGTCGTCGAACATCTTCCAGATCTTCTTCAGGTCTTCATTGACCTGGGCTTGCATGCCATCGGCGATCACTCCCGAACTCGGGATGCCATTGATGATGCCGTTCTTGAAGCGCATCCAGCGCACCGACCCATCAACCCGCAGCAGGTTGCTGCTGTCAACATGGTTGAAATCCTTCAGGCTGCGCATGCCATCGGAAACGACAACCGCCGTCGGATTACGACTGCTCCAGTTCTCTCCCAGCAATGCGTCATCAAGTCCCACCCGGTAGTGGTAGTTGATGTAGAGCGGCGGCTCCGCCGCCAACTGGCTCCCCGCCCCCGTCACGGTGCTCAGTTGCTCCCCGTAGCCCACAAACGGATGGTCGCCGCGATGGCACGGGCAGAACAGCAGTCGCGGTTCAATGCACTTGGTCGCCAGCAGATAACCCAAGCCGTCCCAGCGGAAGTTGGTGAGCGGATCATCCGGACTATGCGCAAGGTCGTGAGTCGCCGCCATCATCTCCTGTGCTTTGGCGGGGTAGTTGCCCTCGTCGGATTCAACCACGGCGCCTGAGTAATGGGATGGTGGCAAGTGGCCCTGCTCAATGAGAGGAAACTTCTGCATAGCGAAGTCGTGCAGCCCGACTCCGAGCTGCCTCAGGTTGGAAGCGCAGGCGGTCCGGCGGCCCGTGTCAATGGCCATGCGCAACGCCGGCATCATGATTGAGGAGAGCAGCGACACCGCCGCGATCACGATCAACATCTCCACGAGCGTGAACGCGCGCGAGTGTTGAGGTTGTTGAGGTGGTAGGCGAGGGGGGGCCAAGTAAGACTCCTCGGGTTGGGGAGCAACCCGAACTTCTCCCTTCGATGCGCAGCATGCCACAATCCGAACCAATCTGAAGCAAAAACCTCTCTAGTCGACACCGATACTGATCCGAAGATGCTAAGGTTTTCCAGTTCGATGGGTGTCGGCGGCCGGAGGCCAAAGTTGACCCAGATGCAAGATGAATGGTCTCTAATGCAGCGCGTGTCCAAGGGGGATGACGCCGCTGTGATTGAGCTCTACACCCGGTTTGGAGCCTTGGTGTTCCGCTCGTGTTATCAGACTGTTGGCACTAGGGCCGAAGCCGACGACGCAGTCCAAGAGGTCTTTGTGCAACTTTGGAAGACCGCGGCGCGGTTTGATCCCGAGCGCGCCAAGTTGATTACCTGGGTGATGCTTCTCACCCGCCGCCTGCTGATCGATCGGCTCCGAAGAAAACAGGCCAAGCCGCCCGGCGCCGCTCTGGTGGGCGATTATGCCGCCCCTGAACCAAAGCCGTACATCGATTCTGGCACAGCGCAGATGCCGCAAGGATTGTTGGCAAAACGGCTGGCGGAGTTGCCAAACCTGCAGCGAGAGGTTATCGAGCGGACATACCTCCAAGGGTTCACCCTCCGTGAGGTCTCTGTTCAGCTCGAAACCCCGCTTGGAACCGTGAAGAGCGCCTTGAGCCGTGGCTTGGCTCGACTTCGTGGCCGGTTGAGCGCCGACGAGGCTTCGGGGCAATGACATTTCGGACACGGACATCCGATGACATATGCATCCACACGGCTGATTGTGCGTATTGTTGTGGGCGAACAGGGGCGTCACGGTGACGGTGGACTTTCGACTTGGAGTAACGCATGTCGGCTCATGATTCTGAACGGGATGAACTGATCGAACAGGCCCAGTTGCAAGTGCTGGGGCTGCTTGAGGAAGCCGAGCGGGTCCGCTTTGAGCGCTGCTTGGAGGCGGCCGATGCCGAGACGCGGCAGGCGGTCATTCAGTTTCAGGCTGAGTTGGCTCGCGAGCAACTGTGCCTGCCAGCCGTTGAACCCGAGCCCTCGTTGAAGTTCCGGGTGCTAGCCGAAGTCGCTGAGGCGGTGCAGGATCGCGACGCGGCATTCGCGCCGATTGCCAGCATCGGTCCGGCAAGCGCTGAGCTAGTGGCCAATCAGGTTTCCGACTACCACGAGGGCATCTCCGAAGTCGGCCGCGCCAACTGGGAATTCCGTCGTGAGGCGGCCCGTTGGCGACGCAGCAGCGCTATGTGGAGAGCCGCCAGTCTGGTCTTCGCCGGTGGAATCGGCGCCTCACTACTCTTCTACGCGGAGCTGTCGAGGGAGTATCAGGCCCTTGCAGCACGGGCGTTTTCTTCCGGGGTAGAGCGCGAGATCACCGCGAAGTCAATCGGACTGGAATCCGCCCTGACCTGGCGGCCAGTAGTTCACAGTATGTCTGCCTGTGGCGGATTCACTGGCGCCGGATTCGTAGTGGCCGACTCAGTCCACAATCGGATCATCCCAGTGGTTGTCGCCGATGGAGCAGGTGGGTTGCTGACTGTTTCGGCGGTGGGCGACGACGGTGTCAGGGTCACATTCGGCTCGTTACGCGTGGGAACCGGCATCGCTTCTGCGGATCTGGCGGCCGACGGACTTCAGGTGCGGCAGCTGCGCGATTTCGAACTGGCCGATGAACACGGGCTGGTCGTGCTGCGCTGGGTCGATACCGGACAGGCCGGCTGAGTGAATTCGCGTTGGCGATGGCGCGCAGTAGCCATGCCGCTGGTGCTGGTGGCCGCCGCTGTGGTAGTCGGGTGGTCACGGCAGGGGGATCCGGCTGATCGTCGGGAGGCAGTGCGCCAGACGGCGGAAGCCGCTTGGGCGACAACCCTTGAAGGTGGCGATCCGGCAAAGGCATTTGGTCAGTCTGATCCAGCGGTGGAGCAGGCGCTTCGCGCGGCCTTCCTGGCCATGCTGGAGCCCCCACTTGACCAGCAGCCCTGCCAGATCGAGGTGATTGATTCGGCGCTAGCGGAAGGCCAGGCAAGCGTCGTCACCCATCAGGTGGTGCTGAGGGTCGGGACAAGCACCGTCGTACTGGCGCTGCATGATTCGGGCACTGGCGCCGCGCAAGTCATCGGCGTGAGTGTTCGCTAGCCTGCGGACATGCAAGTCTGGCTGGATGGAAAGTTTCTGCCTGCCGAGGAGGCGCGCATCGGTGTCCTGGATGCGGCTGTCCAGCATGGCGTTGGCATCTTTGAAACACTTCAGGCTCGCCATGGACATCCGTTCGCACTGCGGCAACATCTCGCGCTGCTGCGCGAGTCGGCGTTGACTCTCGGGCTGGCCCAGCGGCTGGAGGTCGGCGCGCTCGGCGAGGCGATCGGTGAGGCGGCTCGGCGCAATCAGGCGCCCCACGCCAGGATTCGCATCACACTCACTGGTGGACGCCGCGGCGCGCCGCGCGTCGGCGAACCCACGGCGCTGCCATCGGTGCTGATCGTCGCACATGAGGTTTCCCAGTTCCCCGCAGCGCAGTCAACCGCCGGAATCCGGGTGCTGATCGCCGAGTCCCGCCTGCCGCTGGGCGATACGTTCGGCGGGCACAAGACCATCTGGTATTGGCCGCGGCTGATGGCGCTGCAGGCGGCCGCAGCAGCTGGCTGCGCCGAGGCACTCTGGCTGGATGTCTCCGGTCACTTGGCTGGGGCGAGCACAGGAAACTTGTTCCTCGTCAAGGGGGGGGCGCTGGTGACCCCGCCAGCACGCGGCGAGGCTGAGGCTGAGCGGCATGGCGGGACTGCCCGAGCAGTTCCGGTCCGGCCAGGAGTCACTCGCGCGGTGGTAATGGAACTGGCCGGTGAACTCGGCATTCCGGTGCGGGTGGAACCGATCAACATTCAGGAACTGTTGGCGGCCGAGGAGGTCTTCCTCACCAATACTGGCTATCAGCTCTTGCCGGTCACGGCGATCGAAGCCACGCCGATCGCCGCAGGGTCGGTCGGGAGTGTCTCGCGTCGACTGCAGGCGTTGCTTGAGGAGCGCCTCGTCGCGGAGTGCCCGGCCGGGGCGGAATCCTGAGGCCGAGAAGTTGAGCCGGCTCAGTAAGATGACCCGCTGGAGTAGTGGAGATGTCCAAGGACGGTAGCAAGGCGAAATCCAGCCCGCCCGGGTTCGTGCATCTCCACCTGCACTCCGAGTATTCGTTGCTGGACGGGGGGAATCGCTTTGAGCGACTGCTGCCACGCATCAAGGAACTTGGGATGGATGCGGTGGCACTCACTGACCACGGCAACCTCCACGGGGCCTTTGAGTGTCACGATGCCGCACGCGCCGCGGGGGTGAAGCCGATTCTGGGAATCGAGGCCTATGTCGCCCCGGGCGATCGCACCGACCGCTCGCCGACGGGAATTGCC
>SYPI01000102.1 GCA_005804005.1 Planctomycetia bacterium | reverse complement strand
GTCCTGCGCGGCCATGTTGGTGCAGGCCCACGCCACCAGCATCGCCGCAGCCGCGCCACCGACTCTCCACACAATCGCATCTGGCGGCAACGCGATCGCCTCAAACAGCAGCGACATCGCCAATGCCGCGCCAAGACTCACTGCCACCCAGCGAAACGCCATCTGCTTAGAAGTTGTTGCGGCCGAAGCTGCCCTATCCGGGATCGACGACACCGCCGCGGCCGCCGCCCATGCCAGCATTGCCAGCAGCACCGCGCCAACACCGATCCCCGACACACCAACCCCTACCAGCCAGTCCAGCACCGCCATGTGCGGGCTGCTCACTTCCTCCGGACTCTCGTCTGGTCGCTGCACCATGTAGGCGGCTTGGAATCCGGCTGGGCCAACACCGAGTAAGGGCTCAGCGGCCCCCACCTCCAGCGCGGTCTGCGCGTAGTGACTACGAAACAGCAAACTGCGTTCGTCCCATGCGGTTGAACCAATCCACCCGCGCACGCCCACCGCGCACCACACAGCCACGACCAAGGTCAACGCCAGCGCCGCTGCGGAGCGCCGGGTGCTGGGCACAATGAGGGCGCAAAGAAAGAACACTCCCAGCCCCACCGCGCCGATCGCCCCCTTCGAGGAGTTCCACATGACCAGCCCCAAGCAGATCAATCCGGCGCCGACCAACACCCGCCGGGTCCACGGCATCGCCAAGGGCGTGCCGCGCCAGATCACCATCACCAACATCACCAGCCCGGCCGCACCGGCCACGGTGCTGAATGTGTTGGAGAGTCCGCCCCATCCGGTTGCTTCAGACTGCATTAATCGTCGCTCATACGCCAGCGCCTGAGCGGATCCATCGACCCAACCGTTGCCAGCCAGCACCTCGGCCTTGTGGGCGCGGAAGTAGGTCACATCCTCATGGTGTTCAACCATCACCTGCGCCACACCTCGAGCGGCTAACGCCACCGCCGCGCCGCAGAGCACCGCCAGCGCCGCCCCCCGCAGCGTCGAGTCTGGTCGACAGGCGCTCATCAGCGCGATGCCTCCGTACATCGCCGCCAACCAACTCGTGCCGTGCCAGAGGTGATCGAAGTCCAGCCATCCCCAATAGAGCACGATGGCCGCCGCCGGCGCGCACAGCAGCGCCATGATCGACTCAATCCGCCGCCGCGTACTCAGCAGCACCACCCCCGCGCAGAAAAGCGTGGCCACATCAAGCAGCAGCGACAGTTCCGGCCCCATCCCGGCGAAGGCACTAGGGTCGATTGCCGGATCGATGTCGAACCAGACCAAGGGCGCGAAGGAAACCAACAGGCGCAGCGCCGCCAGCGTGACTATCACCAGTGTGCAGATGTTCAACAACCGCGCCGCACTGCTTGGTGTCGCCGACGCACTCATGGTTCGCGCAGCGCCCGCTCGATCAGCCACACCACGCTGAGCGCCGCAACCCCTTGAACGGCAACCAACCCGGCTTGCCATGGCGCCAGTGAACCCAGCAATATTCCGCCGACCCCGGTGATCGCCCCCAGCGCGCACAGCGCCAGCACCGCACCGCGCGGGGTCAGTCCCAACCCCACCAGCCGATGCGAAATGTGCCGCTGGTCGCCGACGAACGGACTCTTGCCTTCGCGGATGCGCATCAGGCTGACGGTGACCAGATCAAAGAGTGGCACAGCCAACACCAAGAGCGGCGCCAACGCTCCGTACCACTGCCCGCCGAGGCTGTAGGCCGGATCAGCCGGATCGGCGTAGGTGATGCGAATGGTGAGAATCCCCAGAGCCATGCCGATCAGCAGCGAACCACCATCGCCCATGAAGATCCGTGCGCCACGGCCACTTCCTCGCCACGGAAAGTTAAACAGCAGAAACCCGCCGATCGCCCCGGCCAAAACCGCACACTCGGCGCTGACGAACCACTGATGGTTGGCGATCGTCGCGGCCATGAGCAGCAGCGCGGCGATGGCACTGACGCCCCCCGCCAGACCATCCATATTGTCCAGATAGTTCACAGCATTGCAGACCAGCACCATCCACAGCGCCGAAATCACCACGCTGGCCATCCAGCCACCGGGCCAGGCGTCAAGCAGAGTCAGAGCGCGAACATCAAACGCCGCAGCCAACACCAGCGCGATTGCCAACTGAATGGCGGCCTTGGGCAGCGCCCCAATCGCCCGACGATCATCAAGCAGGCCGAGGCCGTGAACCAGGAGCAAGGCCACCAGCACCGCCCAGGCGGTGGGCAGCGTGGCCTGCAGACGCGCCAGGTGATCGCCTATCTGGGGGACGACCTGCACCACCGCGTCGCAGGCCCAGGAGAGCGCCGCCAATCCAACCAAGAGCGGCAGGCAGAACCCGGCCATGATGGCGACGCCACCGATGTTGGGAACACCGCGCAGAGTCTTGGAATGCCCGGGCGAACCGGCCGAATCCAGCGCCCCGGCGCGATGCCCCAGCCGAATCAACAACGCCGCCAGTGGCGCAGCCAGCACAAATCCGCACACCAACAAGGCGAGGACTGCACCGCTCATCGGATTGAATCCTAGTCGGCAGACAGCGCGACCGGCTTGGCATGCGACAATCCCGCCATGAAGTCACTGACCGTCT
>SYPI01000101.1 GCA_005804005.1 Planctomycetia bacterium | reverse complement strand
TCGAGGATCGCACCCCGATTCCGTTCAATGGTTGTCGGGCCGCCAAGAAGCGGCGTGTCTAGGATCACTCTTGTGAGTTGCCCCACCGAAGGGGCCGACGCGCTGCACGGCAGAGCGAGTCGGTTTCCGCTCGGGGCAACTTGGAACCTGTTTCCACCTGCCGAGTTTGGAGTCTGAACATGGAACATGCAAAATGGCGCGGCCTGACCCTTCCATCCCGGGTGGCTGGCGAGACCCGCACCTTTACCTCGACCTTTGGCCGATTCGTGGCGGAACCGTTCGAGAGCGGTTACGGCACCACCATCGGCAACAGCATTCGCCGCATCCTGCTCTCCAGCATCGAGGGCGCTGCGGCGACCAAGGTGCAGATCCAGGGTGTCGAGCATGAGTTCAGCACCATCCCGGGAATCGTCGAGGACGTTCCTGAGATCCTGCTCAACATCAAGGGTGTCATTCTGGAGTGCGACAGCACCGAGCCGAAGGTGATCACCCTGTCAGTGCAGGGCCCTTGCACAGTGACCGCCGCCGACTTCAACAGCGACGCCTCGATCCGCATCCGCAACTCCACTCACGTGATCGCCAAGATCACCGGCAACTCCAAGCTGGAGATGTCGGTGACGGTGGAACGCGGCCGCGGCTACCGGCCGGCGGCTGAAGGCGTGGCCGACGAGGCCGAGCGGATCATCGGTGAGATTCACCTCGATGCCACCTTCTCCCCGGTGCACCGGGTGCGTTACAAGACTGAGCCGACCCGCGTCGGACAGCGCACCAACTTCGATCGCCTGATCATGGACATCTGGACCGACGGCACGGTGACGCCGGAGTTGGCGCTGGTTGAAGCGGCCAAGATTCTGCGCAAGCACCTCAATCCGTTCGTCATGTACAGCTCGGCCGGTGACGCCGTGGCTACCGCAGGCATCGCTGCAGAGCAGGATGCCGACGCCGATCTGGATCGGCGCATGAACATGCGCGTCTCTGATCTGGACCTGTCGGTGCGGGCCAGCAATTGCCTTGAATCGGCTGGAATTCGCACCGTGGCCGAGTTGATCGGCAAGGGCGAGGATGAGCTGCTGGCCATTCGCGCTTTCGGCAAGACCTCAATGCGCGAGGTGCAGGCCAAGCTGGAAGAAATCGGACTGACGCTCGGATCGCCATCTCAGCCGGAGAGCATTTCGCCGACGGCCTGAGCCATTCGGTAGCAGGAGAAGACCATGCGCCATCGTGTAGCCGGACATCAACTCTCAGTCACCACTGCTCACCGCAAGGCGATGTTGCGCAATCTGGCTGCCGGGCTCTTTGAGCACGGACAGATCACCACCACTCTGCCCAAGGCCAAGGCGGTCCAGCCCTTTGTGGAGCGCCTGATCACTCTGGCGCGCACCAAGTCGCTGGCCTCGCGGCGCAACATCACCAAGCAGCTGACTGATCGCAACCTCTTCGCCTGGGTGGCTGACCCCAACACCAAGGAAGCCAGCAAGAAGAGCGACTTCTGGGAGTTGCCAGCGGCTGATGCGGTGAAGTTCAATCGTTACGGCGAACTGAAGAAGAGCCCGCGTTTGGTGCAGCACCTGATGACCAAGGTGGCGCCCCTCTTTGAGGGCCGCCCCGGTGGATACACCCGGATTGTGAAGCTCGATAAGCGGCGCCTCGGCGACGCCACCGATCTGGTGGTGCTGCAGCTGGTCGGCCGTGAGTCTGGTTCGCAGATCGGCGGCGCGGCCAGTCGGCGGCGCAAGGCGGCCGACAAGCGCACTGCCCATGCCGCCAAGGTGCGCAAGGCGGGCGAGGCGACCAAGGCCGAGTGAGTTTCGGCGGGGCCGTACACTCGGGCCATGCTGGCAGAGCTTGAGGCATATCAGGCAACTGCGCTGTCCGCCTTGGGTGGCGCAGCCGATCCGGCGGCGCTTGAGGCTTGGCGCATTGCGCACTTGGGGACCAACGGCACGCTGAAGGGTTGGCTGCAGCGCCTCAAGGAAGTGCCCAAGGACGAGCGGCCAGCGTTCGGCAAGCGGCTCAATGAAGTGAAGTCGGCGGTGGAAGGGGCGTTCGCGGCGCGGCGCGATGCAGTTGGCACAGCGCCCAAGGGTCCGCCACTGGACCTCACCGAGCCGGGAACCGCGCCGACGGTCGGCTGCCGCCATATTCTCACCCGCACTATCGACGAGATCGTCGATGTCTTCGGGCGAATGGGGTTTTCAGTAGCCACTGGTCCGGAGATCGAAGACGAGTGGCACAACTTCACGGCGCTGAACATCCCTTCGGGCCATCCGGCGCGCGAGCCCACCGACAATTTCTACATGGGTGAGCAGGGGGGCTTGCGGCGCCTGCTGCGCACCCAGACCAGCACGGTGCAGATTCGGGCCATGGAGGCGAGCCGACCCCCGCTGAAGATTTGCGCGGTGGGGCGGGTCTACCGGCCCGACACTCACGACGCCACGCACTTCTCGATGTTCCACCAGATCGAAGGACTCTACATCGATCGCGATGTGAGCATGGTTGATCTCAAGAGCACGCTGCTGCAGTTTGCGCACGCCTACTTCGGCCCGGAGGCTGAGGTGCGCATGCGACCGAGTTTCTTCCCGTTCACTGAGCCCAGCGCCGAGGTGGACATGAAGATGCCGGTGAAGGGGCAGTGGAAGTGGGTGGAACTCGGCGGCTGTGGCATGGTCGACCCGGCGGTTCTCGAGGCGGTGAAAATCGACCCCGAGGAGTGGACCGGCTTTGCCTTTGGCCTCGGCGTGGAGCGCATCGCCATGCGCAAGTACGGCATCGGCGACATCCGCTGGCTTTTCGAGAACGACCTGCGCTTCCTGCGGCAGTTCTGAGCCCGGCTTGGGCGGCAGTGTGGGGGCGCGGCCGGAGTTTCGAGTTTACGGAGCGTAAACTTGCGGGTTGGGCGACGCTAGGTGGTGTAGTCGGCGTTGATTTCTACGTAGCGCTTGGTCAGACCACAGGAGAAGAAGTGGTCGCGTGCCGTGCCCTGAGCCAGGTCGATTTCGATGCGCACCACGGACTGGTTGAACGCCTCGCGGCGCTGCTCGATGGTGGACTGGGCTGGTTGGCCAGCGCCGAACAGGCGAACGCCGTTGGCCGAGATGTTGATGCGGTCGGGGTCGAAGGCCACGCCAGCGCGCCCGGCCGCCGCCAGAATGCGGCCCCAATTTGGGTCGCCGCCGGTGATGGCGGTGCGCACCAGCAGGCTCATGGCCACGGTGCGGGCCAGTTGCAGGGCGTCGGCAGCGGTGTTGGCCCGGGTGACCTGCACCTCAATGCCGCGCTCGAAGCCTTCGCCATCCTGCACCACCATTAGGGCTAGATCGCGGGCCACGCTATCAAAGGCGGCCTGCAGTTCGGCGAGGCCGGCCGCTCCGGCCTGACCGCTGGCCAGCGCGAACACCGAGTCGTTGGTGCTGGTGTCGCCATCGACACTGATGCGGTGGAACGATCCCTCCACCGCGTGGCGCAGCGCGGCATCGAGTGTTGTGGGTGCAACATCGGCATCGGTCATTAGGACGGCGATCATGGTGGCCATGTTGGGGTGGATCATGCCGGCCCCCTTAGCCACGCCGACCACGCTGGCTGAGGAGCCAGCAACCGCGCGGCGCACAACCTTCAGCCGAGTGTCGGTGGTCATGATTGCCCGAGCAAAGGTGGTGGCATCGGCGGCGCTCGCCGCAGCGACCAGAGATTCGAGCGCCGCTTCGATGCGGGCGCTGTCCAGTTGCACGCCAATCACGCCGGTGGAATTCACTAGCACGGCTTCGCGGTCGACGCCCAACAGGGCGGCCAATGAATCGACCACCGACTCGCAGTTGGCCAGGCCCTGCGGGCCGGTGGCGGCGTTGGCGCAGCCGGAGTT
>SYPI01000100.1 GCA_005804005.1 Planctomycetia bacterium | reverse complement strand
TACACTCGAGCAGTGTCGTCCACGACGCGCCGATACACCCCTGCAGTCGGTCCGAAGTTGCGCCGCGTACTTGGGGTGGTACTGCTGCTCAGCGCGGCGCTGGGGGTCAACAGCGTTTACTTGTCGTCGGTCACATTTCTGGAGTGGGCGCAGGGCGACTCGCTGCAGGGCGGACTTTACCTCTGGATGTTCCTGGCCCACTTGGCTATGGGACTGGCGCTCATCCTGCCGGTACTGGGCTTTGGAGTCGTGCACTTCATGGGAGCGTGGGACCGCCCCAACCGCCGCGCGGTGCGGGCTGGGCTGGCACTCTTCACCGCAGCGCTGATCACGCTGGTCAGCGGGCTGCTGCTGACCCGGCTGGATGTGTGGAAATTGGAGATTGGACTGCGTTCAGCGGCAGGGCGCGAGTGGGTCTACTGGATTCACGTCGCCGCGCCGCTGGCGGCCGCTTGGCTTTTCGTGCTTCATCGGCTGGCGGGCAGGCGGATTCGCTGGGGAGTCGGCTTGCGTTGGGCGGTCGTGGCGGTGTTGCTGACCGGTGGGCTGATCGCCTGGCATTACGGCACTGACACGGGCCCAGTGGCGCGTCCCCGTGATGGCGATGCCTACTTCGAGCCTTCGCTAGCCCGCACCGCCACCGGCTCATTCATTCCCCCGCGCAGCCTGCTGATGAATGAGTACTGCAAAGAGTGCCACCCCGACGCGCATGATCGCTGGTCGCGCTCGGTGCATGCCTTCAGTTCGTTCAATAATCCGGCCTACGCCTTCAGCGTGCGCCAGACTCGACTGCATCAGGCCAAGAACAGTAGTGGGGTGAAGAACTCGCGCTTCTGCGCCGGCTGCCATGATCCGGTGCCGTTCTTCAGCGGGGCCTTCGAGGAAGCCCGCTGGGACGACCATGATTACGACGCCGCCCACGATCCACTGGGGGCGGCCGGGATCACTTGCACGGCCTGCCACTCGATAGTCGCCGCCGATGGAGTGCTCGGCAACGCTTCCTTCGTCATCGAGGAAAGCCCGCAGTACCCGTTCACATTCAGCGAGGGCGCGTTCGGTCAGTGGCTGAACCGACAACTCATCAAGGCCAAGCCAGCCTTCCACGCCCGCACCTACATGAAACCGGCGGTGCACCGTAACTCGGAGTTCTGCTCCGCTTGTCACAAGGTGTCACTGCCGGAAGTGCTCAACGATTACAAGTGGCTTCGCGGGCAGGATCACTATGACTCGTTCCGCCTGTCCGGGGCCAGCGGCCATGGCATTCAGGCCTGGCATTGGCCCGAGCTGGCCAAGTCCGACTGCAACGAGTGCCACATGGTGCCGCGTCCTAGTGACGACTTTGGCGCCAAGTTGCGCGGTAGCGAACGCACCACTCTCGACCATCAGTTTCCCTCCGCCAACACCGCCGTGCCAGTGCTGGCCGGGATGACTGGAGCCGACCACGCGATTCAGGCGGCCCGCGACTTCGTCGCTGGCACGGTGCGTCTGGACATCTTCGGATTGCGCGAAGGAGACAGCAGCGACTCGCCACTCATCGCCCCGCTGGGCAGCGTCGCGGCCAGCGTGCGCCCCGGCGGCGACTACCTGCTGGAACTGGTCACCCGCAACGCCAAGATCGCCCATGCCTTGACGCAGGGGACAGCCGACAGCAACGAACTTTGGCTTGATGTAACCGTGGAGTGCAATGGGAAGGTCGTCGGCCGCACCGGAGGTGTAGATGAACAGGGCGCGGTTGATCCGTGGAGCAAGTTCCTGACCGTTTTCGCCCTGGACCGGGAGGGCTTCCGCATTGATCGGCGCAATCCCGAAGACATCTTTGTGCCGCTCTACGACTGGCAGGTGCCCCCGGGTGCCGCCGATGTGACCCGTTTCTCGTTGCGGGTGCCCGCCGATGCCACCGGACCTGTGCACATCAGCGCGGCGCTGCGTTACCGCAAGTTCGACACCGTCTACCTGCACCACTTCACTGGGCGCAGTGACCCCAACACGCTGCCGGTGCTGACACTGGCCCAAGCCGAGTGCACCTTGCCGCTGGTCACATCGGTTGATTCGGCCTCTAGCAGCAGCGGGGCCGGAAAGGCGCCAGACTGGGAGCGCTGGTTCGATTACGGCATCGGGCTCTTCCGCTTCGATACCGGCGGCTCGCGCCGCGGAGATCTGCGCGGAGCACGCGCGGCCTTCGCGCAGGTCGAGCGCAACCAGCCAGCACTCGGCTCACTGGGGATTGCCCGCGTGGCGTTGAAGGAGGGGCAGCTGGATGAGGCGGCCGCGGCGCTGGCCCGCTCAGGCGGTGCCTACGCGCACGCCGAGGCGGCGGCTGACTCGCTGGCGCTGCGCGTGGCGCCGCCGTGGAGCATCGCCTACTTCGGCGCCCAGACGCAGCGAATGAACGGCCGATTCATTGAGGCCGCCGAGGCCTATAGGCGCATTCTGGCCACTGATTTCGCTGGTGCCCGTGAGCGCGGATTCGACTTCTCGATGGATGACCGGTTGCTGCTGGAACTGGCCCAGACGCTGCAGGAAGCGGCCCGTGCACTCCGCGACGAAGACCCCGTTCAGCGCCAATCCCTGTTGGCTGAGGCGGAAGAGCACTGCAACGCGGCTCTGGAACTGGACCCGGAGTCGGCCGCCTCGTGGTACGTCTTGGCACAGGTCTGCGGTGACCGCGGCAATGATGTCGACGCCAAGCGCGCCATGGTCCATTACGCGCGCTACAAACTGGATGAGAACGCCCGCGATAGCGCAGTGAGCGCGGCGCGGGGGCGATATCCAGCTGCCGATCACGCCGCCGAACCGGGCGCGATCTTCTCTCTGCAGCGACCGGGGGCCTTCCAGGAGAGTGTGGAGTCGTTCGCCTATCCGGGAACCGCCGCTGGGGGGTCCGGTGGCTGAACGCAACCAGAGCGAGTCAGCTGAAGAGTTGGTTCCCGCCGACGATGCGGTGATTGGCCGCGCTTTCTGGTGGAGCATGGCAGTGGCCGCGGCGGCTGGCGCCAGCGC
>SYPI01000099.1 GCA_005804005.1 Planctomycetia bacterium | reverse complement strand
GTCCCGAACCAGTCCCTGCAGATAGTCGCGTAGGTACTGCTTGTCGAAGCTCGGCTGGTCGCGCCCCGGGGCATAGCCATCCAGCGGCCAGAAGCGGCTGGAGTCCGGCGTCAGCACCTCATCGATCAGCATCAATTCCTCTGTCGGCTGGCCGTTCGAGCCCAGTGCGAAACCGAACTCGAACTTGGTGTCGGCCAGAATGATGCCGCGCTTGAGCGCATGGGCGGCGGCCTCGGTGTAAAGCCGCAGAGTCACCGAGCGCAGCCGTTCCATGAGATCCGCGCCGACCATTCCTGCGGCGGTCTCGATGGAAATGTTTTCGTCGTGGCCGACATCAACCTTCGACGCTGGGGTAAAGATGGGCTGGTCAAGCTGATCGCACTGTTGCAGTCCAGCGCGCAACTTCACCCCGCAGACGCTCCCCGACTGCTGGTACTCCGCCCAGCCGCTGCCAGCCAGATAGCCGCGGGCCACGCACTCAATGGGCACCACCCGGGCAGCGCGGCACACCATGACCCGCCCGGCCAGAGAGTCACGCAGGCCAGCGGGCACCCCGGGAATCTCCGGGACTTCCAGGGAAATCAGGTGATCCGCCACGATGTTTCGCTGCCGCAGCCACTCGAACCACGCCGCGCTGATCGAAGTCAGGATGCGGCCCTTGCCCGGAATCGGCGTTGGCATGACCACATCGAAGGCACTAATCCGATCGGTGGCTATGACCAGCAGGCGTTGGGCATTCGACCCGGATTCGAGCGAGTAGAGATCGCGCACCTTGCCACGGCGCCGATCAGCCAGCGGCAGCATCGTCTCAAAAACCGGGTGCTCGTTAGTGGCACGCGTGAGCAGCGAAGTCATCTCCGAAGTGTACGAGAACGGGCCCAATCTATGAAGCGCGCGTGTCGTGGCGTTACACTCCGGGAACCGGCGCCCCCGCCTGCCGTGGCCGTCGGGCGCGCGCATGTTGAGATTCAATGTCTATCCCGATCGCGGCTCCTCAAAGCAGCCAGTGCTCCATCAGGCGCACATGCTCGGGGCGGATGATCGCCCGGTCGCCGGAGAGGTGATTGCCAGTGACGGCCTGATTGAATGCCGACCGGCCAGCGACTCGGCCACCGCGCTTTCACTGGCCTACGGGGTGGGCGACGGCGGGGTGCTCATGCTGCAGACCTGCCTGCTCGAACAGCGCGAAGAGCCATACGAACTGACTCTGGAACTGGCCCGCCAGCGCATCAAGTTGTTCATCGCCAAGTGCGAGGAGTGGGCCCTGTGGGATGCCGAGCACACTGCGGATGCCATGCAGGAGTGGGATGCCGCGCGCACATTCTTCACCCATTCCATGACCGCCACCGATCCGCTGGAAGCCGAGCGCTGGAGCCACAAGGCGTTGATCGGGGCGATCGACGCATCGGAGCGCTTAGCGATCGGCCACGGCGAACGGATCGTCGCCCGGCGGTTCGGCCGCAAGGGAGCGGCCGCCGGCGCCTTCGGCGTGCGAATCGACCCGGCCGCCGACCCCGCCCAGATGGCGCCACATCTGGCCGAGCTCGGGCTGGTGATTCTTCCACTGCGCTGGTGCGACATCCAGCCCAACGAGAAGACTTTGGATTTCGCCGCGCTGGATCGCTGGGTCGACTGGGCGGTGGCGGCCGACAAGCGAATACTGATGGGACCGCTGGTCGATTTCGCTTCAGGGGGCGTGCCCGCCTGGGCCGAGGGGCGCTGCACCTCATACGACGGTTGCCGCGAAGTGCTCTGGTCGTTCATGGAGCCGGTGGTCAATCGGTACGGGAGCAAGGTTCCGCTGTGGGTGGTGAGTTCCGGCCTGAACACCAATCAGCGCTTCGGGTTTTCACTGACGCAGATGGTGGATCTGACGCGGCGCGCCAGCGTGCTGGTGCGCCAGGCGCGCAAGGGGGCGCGAACGATCGTTGAACTGATTGAGCCGTTCGGTGAGGGGATTGCCGCGCGCCGCCGCGCTGTGTCGCCCATGACATTCGTTGACTCGCTGCTGCAGGAGGGAGTGCGAGTCGATGCGCTCGGAGTGCAACTGCGCTTCGGCGCCAGAGAGGTGGGCCACTGCCCGCGCGATCTGATGCAGGTGAGCGCGCTCTTGGACCGCTTCCAGATGGTTGAACTGCCCATTGTCCTCACCAACTGCGCCGTGCCCAGCGACTGCACCAAGTCCGGCGGCGGAACATGGCACGGCCCATGGAGCCCTCAAGTTCAGGCCGACTGGGTTTCGGCACTGACCACGGTGGCGTTGTCCAAGCCGCTGGTTGATTCCATCGTCTGGGGCCAGTTGCAGGATGTGGATGGCAGCCCGGCCTGCGGGCTGGTAACCGCCGTGCGGGAACCGAAGCTGGCGTTGAAGACGCTCAGCGGCATAGTGGCCCGGCTGCGCACGCCGCCGGGCAATTCCAAGCCGGTGGGCGAATCTGCGGCCACCCGGCCGGCCGAGGGAGTCGGCCGACAGCCGTGAACCCGCTGAGGCGCTGGGGGTTGGACAGCATGCCGCGACCGTCGAAGGCGACCTGCTTGGTGGCTTCCAGTGCGCTGCTGCTCCTGAGCGTCGCTGGACTGGGGCGTTCACTCTCGCCGCTTGCACCTCTGCCAGCGTTCAATGCGCCCCTGACTAGGATCAACGACTGTGAAGCGGCCGAATTGTGTCTGCTTCCCGGAATCGGCCCAGCGCTGGCGGCGCGAATCATTGCCGACCGCGATGAACATGGGCCGTTTCGAACAGTGG
>SYPI01000098.1 GCA_005804005.1 Planctomycetia bacterium | reverse complement strand
TTCCCTCCTGCCCCGAAGCACTGGGCAGGCTGCGCACTCAGGTGGAGCAGGTCGCCGGACTGGCCGGATTCGATGCCCACGGTTGCGGTCTGATCGCCCTAGCGATTGATGAGGCGCTGACCAATGTCATCCGGCACGGTTACCTCGGCCGCCCTGACGGCACGATTGAACTTTCGGTCAATCCGACTCAGCCACCCGGCGTCACGGTCGTGATCGAAGATCGCGGCCGCACAGTCGACCCAGCCACCATTCAGGGCCGGGATCTGCAAGATGTCCGCCCCGGCGGCTTAGGGGTTCATCTCATGCGCGAGATCATGGACAGTTGCCAGTGGCAGGCACGCGAGGGTGGTGGCATGCGCCTGACCATGTGCAAGTCGCTGGCGCCCTGCCCGCGTTGAGTCATCCCTCCTCCACCGGCAGCAACCGCTACCATCGAACCGCGCATGGCAGGCAAGGAACTGGTGATTGAAATCGCGACACTCCCCGGTGGGGTAGTGATCCAGCCCATCGGTGAGGTGGACATGGCTCGCTCACCAACCCTGCGCGCCAAACTCATCGAGGCCGCTCGCAGTCGGCCCCAGCCGGAGCGCCTGATTGTTGACCTGACTCAGGTGCCACACATGGATTCCTCCGGCGTAGCCACCTTGGTCGAAGCACTGCAGAAGGCCAGCCGTGGCGGGCCCCGCCTGGTGCTCTGCGGAATGGTGCCGCGGGTGCGGAGCATTTTCGAAATCTCCCGGCTCCTGAGTGTGTTCTCAGTCACCGCCACGCGCGCCGAGGCTCAGGAGGCCTGAAGTGTCCGCCGCGGCCGCCCAACCCGGCATTCTGGCTCGCGGCAGTCATTTCTGGGCCGACCTGTGGATCTCGGTGTTCGAGTTCCTCGGCTCACTCTGGTATCTGGCCGCCGACATCTCGATGTGGTTCTGGCGAACCGCCATTCGGCGCCGTCAACCATTTGGGGCGGATGCACTGGCCGCGCAGATGATCCGGGTGGGAGTCCGATCGATCGGCATCGTGGTACTGGTCAGCGCGGCCATTGGCATGATCCTGGCGCTGCAGACCGAGCCAAGCCTGGCCCAGTTCGGGCAGACCGACAAGGTGGCCAATCTGGTGGGCATCGCAGTCATGCGCGAACTCGGTCCCCTGATCGCGGCAATTGTGCTGACCGGATTCGCCGGGGCATCGATCGCCGCAGAACTGGGAACGATGGTGGTGGGCGAAGAGATCGAGGCCCTGCGCACAATGGCCATCTCCCCGATCCGCTTTCTGGTGATGCCGCGGGTCATCTCCACCGCGATCAGTCTGGTGGTGCTGGCAGTCATCGCCGATCTGGCCGCGGTCGGCGCTGGCGGGCTCATCGGCATCACTTCGCTGGACATCCCGTACGAGGTCTACCGGGCCAACACTCTGGCGCAGTTGGCCCCGATCGACTTCCTGACCGGCCTGCTCAAGGCCGGAGCCTTTGGCACGCTCTTGGGCCTGATCGCCTGCCGCAATGGACTGCGCGTCACGGGGGGTGCCGCCGGAGTGGGCCGGGCCACAACCGACACTGTGGTTCAAACGGTGATCGTGGTGGTGATCGCCGATCTGCTGTTCACCGCCGTGTTCTATGCCTTCGGCTGGAACGGGGCGAACTAAGCCTCGTGGCGCGCTCCGCGGGGATGAGTCACTTCGCCATCAGGCGGATCACCGTCAGTTCTGTGCGCACTTGCTGCGGAGTCAGCCCACAGCGCCGACAGAGTTCCTCCACACCGGCGGCGGGCTGAGCCGCCAGCGCCTCGACAATCCGGGCGCGGACTTCCGGGGCTCCACAGGCCGCGCTCGACAGCGCTGGGGCGAAGCGCAGTTGCGACATCACATCCTCCGCCGAGCAGGCCAATCCGGCCCAGCCCTCGCGGATGGCGCGGTGGCATCCGGCAGAGGTGGGAGAGTTCACCGGGCCGGGAACGGCCATCGCCTCGCGGCCGAACTCGTCCACCGCCAACCGGGCCGTGCCCAGCGCCCCGCTGCGCAACGCCGCCTCAACTACCACCACGCCGTGCGACAAGCCAGCGATGATCCGATTGCGCGGTAGGAAGTGATAGGGCATGGCCAGAACCCGCACCGCACTCTCCGAGACAACCGCCCCGCCACTCTCCACAATGCGCTTGAACAGCGCGGAATTGCGCTCCGGGTATGGAGCATCCAGTCCACCGCCGACGACAGCAACAGTCGGCGCTCCGGCGGTGATTGCGGCGCGGTGGGCATGAGTGTCAATACCCAGCGCCCCGCCCGAAATGATGGAGCAGCCAGCCGCCGCGAGGGAGCGCACCAGACTCCCGGTGGCCGCAGCGCCGTAAGCGCTGGCGCAGCGCGATCCGACTACGGCAACCGGCAGCCACGGATGGGCCGGAATGTCACCAACGATCCACAGCGCGCCGGGCGAGGCGTTCAGGAGCCCCAGAAGCGGCGGCCAGTCGGCGTCTCCCGCCAGCAACATTCGCACTCCGCAGCGCCGAATAGCCATACGCTCGCCGTCTACATCAGCAGCGTGCACTTCCCGCGCCCAGCGCCCGGCACGCTCCGCATCCCACCCGCAGATCTCGGCCAGCTCACCTCCCGTGACCCGGCGCAGCCGCGGACCATCACCCAGCGCGGCGCGCGCCGCCGCCAGCGCCGGCGCGCTGAATCGACCGGTGATCGCCGCCGCGAGCACCCCACCGCCGATGGAATCTCCATCCCAAGGCACGGCACCGAAACTAGCGTCTGCTCAGCCCGGATCCGGATTCAGTCCGGTCTTTCCTCCGTCGGACTGGCCCCACGACCCCATCAGAACCCCCACCAGCACACTGGTTGCCCCAACACCGATCAGCCAGAGTTTCCACGGCCCCAGCAGCCAGCGCGAGATCAGACTGTCCACGAACGGCTCGGACTCGTAGCGAACTTCGGGAAGTGTGGAATCGATCCACTCGGTGACCGGGGCATCAATAGAAGTGGCCACCAGCACCGGGGTTGTCCCCTGCGGCATGAGATTGAGCTGACTGGCCGCCAGCCGTCGCATCAGCGACTCATC
>SYPI01000097.1 GCA_005804005.1 Planctomycetia bacterium | reverse complement strand
GGATGCGCAAGGCATCTTGGTGAGAGAGGACTAACTCATGTCAATGCAAGATCTGACCGCCGACATGCTCACCCGTATCCGCAATGCGGTGCGGAATCACCGCAAGCATGTGGTCATCAAGAACAACACTCTCAATCGTGGCGTGGCCCAGGTGCTGCGCGACGAGGGTTACATCACCTCCTGGGAAGCCACTCCCGACACCCGCGGTGGAACCATCCGCGTGGTGCTGAAGTACGGCACCCGAGGCGAGAACATCATTCACCACCTGGAGCGCATCTCGCGCGTCGGCGGTCGCGTCTATCGCGGTCAGTCGGAGTTGCCCCGCCCGCTCCAGGGACTCGGTGTCTCCATCATCAGTACCTCCAAGGGTGTGATGAGCGACCGCCAGGCCCGTGAAGCCGGCGTCGGCGGAGAAGTCGTCGCCATCGTTTCCTGAAAGGGAATCAGCCATGTCACGAATTGGAAAACAAGCCATTCCCGTGCCCGGCGGTGTCAAGGTGGCGGTGAACGCCGCCAGCCGCACCGTCAGCATTCAGGGCCCCAAGGGCAGCCTGAACTTGGTGCACCGTCCCGAGGTGACTGTCTCCTTCGACGAGTCCGCCAAGGCGATCCGCTGCGCGGTGGACAACGAGGCGCTCATGGAGGTCGGCGGTCGCCGCGCCCACTGGGGCACCACCCGCGCCAATCTGCGCAACATGGTGGAGGGCGTCACCAAGGGTTACTCCCACAAGCTTGAGATCGTCGGCGTTGGTTGGAGCGCCAAGGCGCAGGGCAAGAAGCTGGTGCTGAAGTTGGGTTACGCCGACGACATTGAGTGTCCCATCCCTGATGGCGTAAAGGTTGACATCGACAACAACGTCAACCTGACCATCAGTGGCTGTGATCGCCAGACAGTGGGGCAGTTGGCGGCGCGCATCCGCGCTTTCCGCAAGCCCGAGCCGTACCAAGGCAAGGGTGTGAAGTACGCCACCGAAGTCATTCAGCGCAAGCAGGGCAAGGCCTTCGGCGCCTGAGTCCCGACACCGAGAACGGAGCAGAAGAGTCATGGACAAGATGAAGCACAAGCAAGCCCAGCGCGCCCGTCGGCGTACGGGTCTGGCCCAGCGCATCCGCGGCACCCCGTCGCGCCCGCGGCTGAGCATTTTCCGCTCCCTCACCCACATCTACGCGCAGGTCATCGACGATCTGGCTGGCCGCACGCTCGCCGCTGCTTCGACCCGCGATACCGAGTTGGCGGGTGTTGCTCCCGGCAACGCCAAGGCCGCCAATGCCGTCGGCAAGGCAATTGCCGAGCGGGCAGTGAAGGCCGGTTGCAGCACAGTGGTGTTCGATCGCAATGGATTCCGCTACCACGGTCGCGTCAAGGCGCTGGCTGAGGGCGCGCGCGAATCAGGTCTCAAGTTCTGATCAAAGGAAACGCACGATGGCTGAATTCCTCGATGATGGATCTGGACTCGACGCGGTGACCGTCGGTGTCTATCGCACCTCGGCAACGGTGAAGGGCGGCCGCCGCTTTTCATTCGCCGCCTTGGTGGTGGTGGGCAATCGCGGCGGTCGGGTCGGCGTCGGTTACAGCAAGGCCAATCAGGTCCCGCAGGGCGTGGAGAAGGCCACCAAGGAAGCCAAGCGCAAGCTGCAGACCTTCCCGCTGGAGACCCGCACCATTCCGCACTTGGTTGAGGGCCAGTTCGGCGCCAGCAAGGTGCGTCTGGTTCCGGCCTCGCCCGGCACTGGCGTCATCGCTGGCGCCGCCGTACGCGCCGTGCTGGAAATGCTCGGAGTGCACGACTGCCTGACCAAGGCTTACGGCTCGACCAACCCCAAGAATCTCGTCAAGGCCACCTTTGCCGCTCTGGAGCAACTGCAGCGCCGCGAGCGCATCGAGCAACTGCGCGGTGTGACTCTCGGCCACACTGAAGTGGAGAAGAGCATCGAGCGCGGCTTGGCTGGCATGGGTGCCCGCCGTACTGCCGCTCGGGTCAAGGGACCAGTGAACACGGTCGACGATGATCGGCGCGGCCGCGGCGGCCGCCCCGGCGGTCGACGGCACGACGGACCATCGCACGGCGCACCGCGCGGCGACTCGCCAGCGGCTCCGTCCAGCGACGCAGGCCCCGGCACCGCGCCGGCGGCTCAGTAAGGAGAACTCAGCCATGATGATCCACGACATCACCAAGCGAACCGGAGCCCACACCAAGCGCATGCGCGTTGGGCGCGGTGAAGGTTCGGGCAAGGGCGGCACCAGCGGTCGCGGCCACAAGGGCGCCAAGAGCCGCGCCGGTTGGACCAGCCGTCCCGGCTATATGGGCGGTTCGACACCACTCGCGCGCCGTTTCCCCAAGCGCGGGTTCTCCAACCACGACTTCCGAGAGCACTTCCATGTGGTCAATGTCAGTGCGCTGGAGAAGCACTTTGATGCCGGCGCGCATGTGGACATTGATGCGCTGGTGAAGGTCGGCTTGGTGCGCGACGCCGCCTTGCCGCTGAAGGTGCTTGGCGATGGCGCCCTGAGCAAGAAGTTCACCATCGTGGCCGCCAAGTTCACCGCAACGGCGCGCACCAAGATTGAATCGGCGGGTGGAACCGCCAGTATTCCGACCGCGCCAGCCGCTGGCTGATTACCCGATGCTGCAAGCCTTTCTGAACATCTTCAAGATCCGCGACCTGCGCAACCGCGTTCTGTTCACGCTGGGGATGCTGGTCATCTACCGGGTGGGGTTCTGGATCCCGCTGGTTGGGGTTGATCAGACCGAACTGGCCGAGGCGGCTCGCCGCGCCACGGAGAACTCCTCCGGATTCGGTCGCCTGTTGCAGTTCGCCTCGATCTTCTCCGGCGGTTCGCTGCAGCAGAGCACGGTGTTCGGTCTGGGCATCATGCCCTACATCACCGCCTCCATCATCTTCCAATTGCTGCAGACGGTGCTGCCCAGCCTGCAGGAACTGAAGAAGGAAGGGGCCCACGGCCAGCAGAAGATTCAGGAGTGGACCCGCTACGCCACGGTGGGGCTGTGCCTCATCCAGGGGCTGATGTGGCTCGGCTTCCTGCGCACCCAGAATCTGGTGCAGCCGCAGTTCCATTCCGGCGCGGCCATGCTCACTTTCTACGCGGCAGGAATTGCTGGCCTGACCGCCGGCAGCCTGTTCCTGATGTGGTTGGGCGAGCAGATCGACAAGTACGGCATTGGCAACGGCGTGTCGATCATCTTGACCGCCGGGATTCTGGCCCGCATGCCCAGCGCTGTGGAGTGGGTCGCCCAAAACTTCAATCCCTCGACCCGCGCCGAGGCTGGAGCGATCGGCATCCCAGAAGTGGCCTTGCTGCTGGGCGGATTCCTGTTTGTGGTGGCTGGGGCGATCATCATCACCATCGCCCAGCGGCGCATTCCGATTCAGCAGGCCCGGCACACTCAGGGCCGCAAGGTTTACGGTGGTCAGCGCCACTACCTGCCACTGCGTTTGAATCACGCTGGCGTCATGCCGATCATCTTCGCCTCGTCGCTGATGATCTTCCCATCGGCCTTCTTCGGCTGGCTGCAGACTCGCGCGGCGCAGGGCGGTTCAGCTGACTGGTGGATGAGCACCACCACCTTCCTGTCGCAGAACTTCCAGATCGGCGAGTACCCGTATGTGGTGGTGGAGATCCTGCTCATCTACTTCTTCAGTTACTTCTGGGTGACGGTGCAGATGTCGCCCGATGACATGGCCAAGCAGCTGCGTGAACACGGCAGTTTCGTCCCTGGCCTGCAGCCCGGCCCGCGCACCGCCGAGTATCTGGAGCGGGTCATCGAACGCATCACCTATGTCGGCGCCGGATTCCTGTCGGTCATCGCCATCATCCCCACGCTGGTCTCCAACCAGCTCGGCATTCCGTTCTTCGTGGCCCAGTTCCTCGGCGGTACCGGATTGCTCATCGTGGTCTCGGTGGCTCTGGATGTGGTGCAGCGCATCGAAGCCAATCTGCTGATGCGCAACTACAGCGGCTTCCTCTCTCAGGGCGGCGACCTCGGCCCCCGCATTCGATCGGCGAGAGGCTGAACCATGGCCAAAGAAGAAAAGATCACCCTGGAAGCCGAAGTCACCGAGGCGCTGCCCGACGCCCGCTTCCGGGTCAAACTGCCCAACAACCAGGAAATCATGGCCTATGTCTCCGGCAAGATGCGCAAGTTTTTCATCCGCATCCTCCCCGGCGACAAAGTGACCGTAGAGATCAGCCCGTACGACATGACCAAGGGCCGCATCACCTTCCGCCAGTAGGAGCGCCCAGGAGCATTCGCAATGAAAGTCCGCAGCAGCATCAAGCGCCGAACCATGGACTGCCAGATTGTGGTCCGCAAGGGGAAGCGATTCGTCATCAACAAGAAGAACCCGCGCTTGAAGCAGCGGCAAGGCTAAGAGGAGCGATTCCATGCCACGTATCGCCGGTATCGACATTCCCGAGAAGAAGAAAGTGCTGTACTCGCTGCAGTACATCCATGGCATTGGCGACAAGGTTGCCCGGGACATCCTCGGCCACACCGGCATCGACGGTGACCGTCGCGCCCACACCCTGAACGATCAGGAACTGTCGGCCATCGCCGCCTACATCGACGAGCATCTGGTCGTCGAGGGCGCCCTGCGCCGCCAGGTGCAGCAGGACATCCAGCGCCTGAAGGACATTCACTCGTACCGCGGCGAGCGGCACCGTAAGGGCCTTCCGGCGCGCGGTCAGCGCACGCGCACCAATGCTCGCACCCGCAAGGGCAAGAAGAAG
>SYPI01000096.1 GCA_005804005.1 Planctomycetia bacterium | reverse complement strand
TTCACCAAGCCGCTGCAGGATCGACCGACCCTGTTCTTCGAGATCATCTGCCGCCGCGGCAGCCGGTCATTCGGCAAGGGCAACTTCAAGGCACTGTTCGAGAGTCTGGAGCTCGAGCAGGAGCGGCGGGGAAACCTGTGAGTCGCCGCGCAGCCGCCGGGTTGGTGCTGTTGGCGATCGACGCCGCCCTGCTGTCTGGGTGCGCCAGCGCCGTGGCGGAGCGGGTGCGGCACCGGATCGATGAAAATAGCGCGGCGACGCAAGTCGAACTCACCGTCGGTCAGGTCCACGAAGTGGAACTGACTGCTTCTGCCGGAACCGGCTACGAGTGGACGCTGGTGTCGGCCGACCCGGTTGTCGCGGTGAGCAAGCCGCGGACCGAAGCCCTCGATGTCGGTCGGCTGGGCGGGCCGGTGGCTTGGCGCTTCGAGCTGACCGGCGTGAAGCCTGGCCCGGGCCGAGTGAACTTCGCGCTGGTCCGTCCGTGGGAAACCGGCACGACTCCGGCGCAGACTGCCCTGATTAGCGTTCGCGTTGATCCGCAGTAGCGGCGCTCTGGCCGAAGACCGGGGGCAGCGGCGCCTGCGCGCTCTCACCCTCAATCGTCATACGCCATGAGTGCAGCCCCAAGCCGCCCTCCAGTTCGCTAGCCGCAACACCACCGTAGATGTTGTCATTGGCCAGCGGATGACCAATGTGGGCCAGCCCCGCACGGATCTGGTGGCGTTTTCCCGGGCCGACCAGTTCTACCTCCACCAGATCAAACCAAACCGCGCGGCCGGTTGCCGCTGCGACTCCGGGGCGAATCACTCGCCAACGGCACTGACCGCGCTCCTTCTCGATGCCCTGCTCTTCCACCGACACCTGATGCGAACTCTTGTAGCGGCTGAAGAAGTGCAGCAGGAACTGGCCGGTCGGAGCGATGCCCGGAGCCACCAGGGCGGCGTAGAACTTCTCGATCACCGGGCCACCTTCCCGGCGGCCGAACCCGGCTCGCAGCCAAGCGAGCGATTCCTCATCGCGACCGGCCACCATCACCCCGGAGGTGGCCACATCGATACGGTGCGCCAGACCGCTTTCGTGCAGCGCCGCCTGCGATGGCTCGTTGTAGGCCAGCCACGACTGCACATCAGGCCCGCCATCAGAGTTGGCAACGCGAACCGAGTGCCAGCCCGATGGCTTGTCCAGCGCCAACCAGCGCGGGTGGCGTTCGATGATCCGAGGCTGGCCGGCGGTCACTGGGCCAAACCGGCCAGAGCCTGCGCCCAGTGTGTGAAGGCCGCCTCGGTTGAGCCCCACTTGGTGGCCTTGGCTGTGGAGAAGCGCTGGGTGGTATCGGCATCGGCGTAGGCGGCGACGATCTGCCCCGTACCGCCATCGGTGAAGGTGACCTCGATACAGGTGTGCCCGTACCCCCGCCCGCGTATCTGGGTCTGCGGGGCGATGTTCAGCAGCGGATTGTTCGGCTTGAGGCATGAAATCGAGCTGTTGATGACCAGCACGCCGGGCCCGGCGACTGCGGCGGCGGTGCGCGTTGCGGCGAATGCGGTGTTGATGTCGTTGGAAAGCGTCGCCTGCAACTGGGCGATGTCCTCGGACGACTCGCCATCGCCCACTCCGGCCGCCAGCGCCACTGGCGAAACGAAGAACTGGCGGTACTGGCGAAGGCCCGTACCGGAAACCCATGACTGCACCTCGCCCTTCGCGCCGCGTAGTGGCACAAAGTCGGGGATGAACCCGGTGAGCACGGTCTCCTGCTTCGATTGGCAAGCGAACAGGGACAACAATGCCAAGGCAACGGCCGCAGTGGCACACCGGGAAACAAAGCGCGAGTGAGAGAAGTTCATCGCGGCAATGTTAGCGGTCTCGGGGGCGACGGCTACAACCGCTGAACGATCTCTCCGGCCATCTCCCAAGCCTCGCTGAGGCAGGTCTCAACCGCTGGCAGCATCCAGTTGTCTTGATTCACGAACCAGACCCGATCCTGCACCGGGCGGCGAATGACCTGCGGCAACCCCGACGAAATCTGCCCTGGCATGGCGATCGGCATGGCGTGACCCCAGCGAGTGAGGCGCACTTGGGCAACATCCGAGTCGCGCAGGCCCAAGATTCGCAAAGCGCGGCGAATCTGCCCACTACCGAGACTGGCGTAGTCGCGCCAGTCGGTTTCGCCAATCACCGAGAAGCGCGCCGTGAACCACGGCAGCGGCCAGAACATGGTGAGGATGTCATCGCGCTGGGCGCTGCTGGTAACGGCGAACGAGCCCAAGAGCGTGTCGGTGACCCGGCGGTCGAGGTTGAAGGCCTCGTCGTCCATCGGGAACTGGGCGTCGTGCACCGTGAAAATGTCGTAGAAGTCCAGCGCCACGCGCTTGGTCAGCAAAACATTTGCCACCAGATAGGCCATGTTCTCCACTGCCGGGATCAGGTCCCATTTCTCTCGGTCAAGGGTCTCCATTTGCGGGAAGAAGTGCCTGCTGATGTGCTTGCTGGTGGCAACTACCGCGTGCTTGCCGCGCAACTGGTGCAGGGCGCCAGCCTGATCTCGGAACTGCACCCGAACGCGATCCCCTTCGATGCGCACATCAGTGGCCATGCAGCCAGCGCGGAACACCATGCCGGGCTCGCTGTCGGCGGCTGGATCGAGGTGGCGCATTGAATCGTGCATCAGTTTCACCAATCCGGCGTTGCCACCAGGTAGGACAATCCGCCCCCACTCTTCGGCGGCGATGAAGTTCCAGCCAGCAGCCGCCGAGAGGTACTGCCAGCCGACCCCGAACGACGAGTAGCAGTAAGCCTGAATGGCCTGCGTCACCAGCGGCGGCAGCGGTCCGCAGCCCGCGGTCACATGGTCGGCGAAACTGCTCTGGTCCAATCGCAGAACATCGCGCACCTCGGGGCCATTGCTCAGCGGGATGTCCGGGTAGGCGTCGTTGGCGTAGTGGGCCACCATGGCTCGGTAGCGCGCGAAGGCGAGCCGTTGCTCCGGACTAGCACCTTGCGCCAGGTCATCAATCAGGCGCATGCCGTACTCCACCTTGAAGCCGCCCCCCTCGTCGATGCGCGCCGCCTCGTAAACCCCCAGCGACTTGTAGAACGAGTCGAACTCATCGCCCTTGTCAGGGACCATGAAGTAGGCCGAGCCGAGCGAGCAGTTCAGCCCGCGCCAAGATTCGCCCATTGCATTTCCGCCCAACCGCGGCCGCAGGTCAAGCACCACGAACTTGCACTGGTCGCGCAGGGCGTGAGCAGTCGCCAATCCGGAAATCCCACCGCCGATGATGATGACATCGGTCTCGGTGTCGCTGGCCAGGGGTGGCGAGTCGCATGATTCACAAGAGTGGAACGGAATGTTTGCGAAGGAGAAGTCGTCGCCGTACCAGCGCGGCGAGTATGGCAGGCCGCCGATCACTTGCGATGCCCCCGGCGTATCACCCAGACTCAAGAACGGACCACACTTTCCGGCGGGAGTCCAAGCGCCCGGGGCCATCGGGAACGCGCCCGCCCGGCGGCTGCCCAGAGCACCAATGGCGCCCAAACTCAGGCCAGCCGACAGCGCACCGAGGCCGTGGCCGAGAAAAGCCCGGCGACCAAGTTGCCCAACGCCTCGCGCCATGAATTGAAGATAGGCCCAGCGGCCGCACTCGCAAGGGCGGCGCTCCTCCTAAACTGTAATGCCATGCCCTTCTACAGCCGGCTCGGCAACATTCCCGCCAAGCGCCACATCCAATTCCGTCGCAAGGACGGTGCGTTGTACTCCGAAGAGGTGTTCGGCACCGAGGGGTTCGTTGGCCCGACCTCGACCCTCTACCACATCCACCCCCCCACTCAAGTTTCTGGCTGGAAGACCCTCTACTCCTGCGCCGCCGAGTTCGTGGAAACCGACACCATGCGCATGCGGCACCTCAAGAGTGCCGCCATGCCACCGCGCGGCGACCCGATCACCGGTCGGGTGGTCCTGTTCGGCAACTCTGATGTCGAAATGGCGGTGTGCGTACCCGCCGAGGGGATGAGATACCACTACAAGAATGGGGTCGGCGATGAATGCATCTTCATTCACCACGGCAATGGCACGGTATGGACTTCATTCGGCACCCTGAACTTCCGCGCCAAGGACTACATCCTGATTCCCAAGGGAACGACCTATCGGATGGCCTTCGATGAGCCGATGGATGGCGACCCACCCGCGCGCTTTCTAGTCATCGAGAGCGTCAACGGCAGCCACATCGGACCGCCCAAGCGCTATGTCTCGCGGACCAGTTCCCAGTTTCTGGAACACGCTCCCTACTGCGAGCGCGACCTGCGCCTACCGCAACTGCCGCTGACCTACGACAAGAAGGGCTCGTTCGAGGTGCGAATCAAGAGTCGCGGGATGGTGCACTCCTACAGCTACGGCTACCACCCCCTCGATGTGGTCGGCTGGGACGGGTGCTACTACCCGTACATCTTCAACATCGATGACTTCAGCCCGATCGTCGGCAAGCACCACATGCCCCCGCCGACTCACCAGACATTTGACGCGCACAATTTCGTCATCTGCTCATTCTGCCCGCGGCCCCTGGACTTCCATCCGCAGGCAGTTGTGGTGCCCTACTACCACTCCAACCTCGACTCCGACGAGGTGCTGTACTACGTCGAGGGCAACTACAAGGCCCGCAAGGGGATCGAGCCGGCCAGCCTGACTCTGCATCCTCAAGGCATCCCGCATGGACCGCACCCGGGCACGGTGGAAGCGTCTCTGGGCGCGACGCACACCAATGAACTGGCCGTGATGTGCGACACATTCCGTCCGCTGTTCCCCACGCGCGCCGCGCTGGAACTGGATGACGCCGCGTATCCGAAGTCGTGGGAGGGTGCGGCGGCGCCGTTTGCCCCGGTCAATGGCAAGGCGAAGGCGAAATCCGGCGGCAAGGCGGCCAAGGCGGCCAAACCGGGTCGGCGCGCTGCAGTGGCCAACGGCGAGTCCGACGCCGACACATGGTGAGGTCAATCGTGCGCCTTAGTGCCAAGATCGCCATCATCGCCATCGTGGGGCTGACCGCATGCGCTTTGGCGGTGCTTCCTGAAGTCACGCGTACTCCGCCGGGGCCCAACCAGGCGACGCCGCCAGCAAACGCCGCGCCCAACGCGCCGACGCCTCCCGCTGCACCAGCCCCACCCAAGCGCCGCGTCCATCCAATGAGCCAGCTCCCAATCATTGACCAGCAGTTTGGCGGGCAGACCTTCGCGTTGGAAGTAGCCGCCAGCAATCTGAGCGTGCAGCGCGGGCTCGGCAAGCGCACTGACATTCCCGAAGGCACCGGAATGCTGTTCGTCTACCCGATCTCCGATCGCCTGTCGTTCTGGATGTACGACTGCGTGATCGACATCGACATCGCTTTCCTAGATGCCCGCGGCGTGGTGACGGCGATCTACACCATGAAGAAGGAAGAGCTTCGCCTGCCCGGCGAGGCCGACGAGGGGTACCGGCTGCGACTGCAGCGCTATCCGTCAGGGCGGCCAGCCCGCTTCGCCATCGAGACGCGCGCGGGAACCAATGCCAAGCTGGGAATCAAAGTCGGCGATCAGGTGGCGCTGGACATCCCGGCTATCGACAAGATGATGAAGTGGTAGGTCTAGTCGGCCGGGTGGGCCGGTAGCACTGTGCCGGTGCAGTCGCCGAATCCGAGGCGCGGCAGTCCAGCGCGCTCGAGTCGGCCGCTCATGCCCACCTCGTCGCCATCTTGCAGGAAGCGCCGCTGTGTGCCATCGGGCAGATCGATCGGCTCTGTGCCGCGCCAAGTCAGTTCCAAGAGGCAGCCGCGCGAATCCTTGGCGGGGCCGCTAACAGTGCCGCTGGCGATCAGGTCTCCGGGCTGCATCGCGCAGCCGGTGGAAGTGTGGTGGGCGAGCATCTGAGCGAACGACCAATACATGTCGCGGAAGTTGCCGCGACTGAGCAAGTGCGGCGTCTGGCGCGCCTGGCGCATCTTCTCGGATGCAATGGTCACCTCAAGTTGAATGGGAATCGCCACATCGTTGGGGCAGATCAGGTGCGGCAATGGCATTGGGTCGCCGCCGGGTCGCGCCACAACCGGCTCACAATACGGACGCAGGGCTTCCATTGTGACCACCCAGGGCGACACAGTGGTTACGAAGTTTTTGGCGGTGAATGGGCCCAGCGGCTGGTACTCCCACTTCTGCACATCCCGCGCCGACCAGTCGTTCACCAGCACCAGTCCGAAGATTCGCCGCCACGCGTCGGACGGCGTGACGCGGGTGCCGATCGGGTTGCCGGTGCCGATGATCGCCCCAACCTCGAGTTCATAATCGAGCAGCTTCGTCGGCCCGAACACTGGCGGCCCTTCATCAGTGGCGCTGGTCTGCCCGCAGGGACGGCGCACCTGCGTCGGGCTAGCGCACAGGCTGCTCGATCGGCCGTGGTAACCCACCGGCAGGTGCTTCCAGTTTGGCAGCAGCGGGTTGGTCGGCCGGAACATGGTGCCGACATTGGTGGCGTGGTGGACGCTGGCGTAGAAGTCGGTGTAGTCGCCGATGTCACACGGCAGGCGCATTGAGAGGCCCCACACCGGCACGAGGCAGGCCCCCCGCTTGGGATGATCGCGCAACTCCGGACAATCGGCCCTGAGCAGTTGGGTGAGCCTCGCGCGAGTCAGCCGCCAAGCCTCAGGCCCCAGAGCCAGAAACGCGTTGAGAGTCGGCTGCGTCAGTGCCGGAGAAACTCGCCCATCAAGTCCGCCCAGCAGACCGCACTCCACCAGAGCGCGCAGGTCGACCACTTCGTCGCCGATGCGCACTCCGAGTCGACGCGGGCGCGATTCGCCCTCGAACGAACCGTAGGGCAAGTTCGCCAGCGGGAAGTCGCCCAGTTCATTCGCCGATGTCACCCAGGATTTCGCGCTCACGACACCCCCGCCGGAACCAGTTCGAGATGCACCAGATCGTGCAGCGGCTCCTCGAATGAGCAGCTGCCGAAAGAGTGAACAAAGCGACCACGGGCATCTTCGATTTCTTCGGCGGAGAGAGATGCCTCGCGCCAGGCGATCGCTCGGTCGCAGAAGTCAAACGAACCTAGATCTGAGTCGGACAACAGCATCTCCAGCGCCTCGGCATCGACTCGGCCCGCGTGCAGCAGGCAGGCGCCCAAGAACACATTCAGAAAGCCGAAGTGGGTTGCGCCAGTCGCTTCCGAAGCGTGCCCCAGCGCCCGGTGAAGGCCAGCGGTGGCCTTGAACGGCACGCGGGCGAAGTGACAGGCGGCGATGAAGCGGGCCAGTTGGCGGGGTGAAGGGAACGCCGCTGCTGCTTCTCCGCCGGTCCGCACTTTCGCGCCGCAGTCCAAGTCGGCCAGCGCGGCGATCATCCCGCGGGGGTCGGGTTCCCAGGGAATCTCGAAGTATGGGAACAGCCCCTCGGGCAACCGGTCGGCGGTGCGTTGCACATCCACTGCCGAGGCAACCCGAATCTCCAGCGAGTCGATGCGCATGGCTGGCTCGCCTTCCTGCTCGTGCCGGTGGTTGAAGTGCTCCACCGCAGTCAGCGAATCGGCGAAGGCCGCATCGTTGGCGGGCAAGGTGACCGCGGTAATGGCCCACGCGCCCTCGGTTTCGGGCGGCTGCGCGGTCGGGGCATGCGACTTGGCAATTTCAGAGAGTTCCGGCAGCCGTGCCGTTGGCCAGACCAAGCGGCCCAGCATCCAGCTGTTGCGGCCGGCGGTGATCTTGCCATAGTTGGCAACCACCGTCGGGGCATCAAGTGCCGCTGGTGGGTACAGGCCCGCGTAGTCGACCACCGTCGACATGAGTGCGTGGACGCTCTTCACTGGGGCATTATGGCGCGGATGGGGCGCCGCTGCGCAGCGCCGCCGCCAGCGCGTCTAGCCATGAATCGGTGGCGGCGCTGAGGGCCTGAGCAACTGCGTCGGGAGTGTTGGCCGTGAGGGCCGAACTCGCACTGTGCTCCCACTGGAACACCGGCTTTCCTGACCGCCCCTCCCCGTCCAGCAGCCACGCTCGACCGGTCAGCAGCCCTGCCCCAGTTCCAGCAGCGTCGAAGTCCACGCCGAGGAAGTCGATGGACACCACCAGCGAGAAGTCAGCCGCCATTGAAGTCTGGGGACCGATGACCGTCTGGAACACTCCCGCCGCCGCCAGCCGCTGGGTCAGCGTGGTGCCCAGCAACGCCGCGGGCGGAGCGATGAATCCGGCGTAGTCATCGTTGCGCATGCGGCCATCGGCGTAGCGGTAGGTGAACTGCTCGCAGTCACAGGGCGGGGCGATGGCGATCGAGCGCACCTCCAGCGAATCCTTGCGCGCCGCAGTCGCTTGGGCAGCAGGTGCGGAGCCCAATCCGAACAGCGACTCAGCCTGATACGGCTGCGAACACCCGGTGGCACTCACCGCGCAGATCAGCAGCAGGATGAAAGCACTCGTGGGTGGACGCATTGGCAACCTCATGGCGCGTTCGGGGCCTGCACCGGCGGATTTTCACCGAACAGGATTCGGGAAGGATTGGTCTTCAGACTGCGGACGACGGCATCAAGGTTGGCGGCGATGGAGTTGAGCTGGTCGATCAACTGCCGTATCTGCGGTTCATCCTCGGCCACCACTGAGTCGAGCCGGTCGGACAATTCCTTGATGGATTGAATCGTGCCCGGCAACGCGGCGATGAACTGCCGCAGGCTGGTCTTGCCGGTACCCATCACCTCGGAAAGATCGGCCGAGGTGCTCTCTAGATTGTCGATCGTCGCCTTTATGCCGGGATCGTCAAGTACGGCCTTCAGCCGCACGCTGGCCGCTTCGATCTGATCGAGCATCGGCTTGGCGTCATCCACAACCACTCGGTCGATATCCTCCACCAGCTTCTGCGAAGCCTTGCCCAGCGCCGGGAAATCGATCTTGGAGAATCCAGCAGCGATGTTGTCAATGTTGCGCATCAGCAGGTCGAACTGCCCGGGCGCCGATGGGATGTAGAGACTGGCCGGTGTCCAAGGCACCTTGAGTTCGGGGTAGGTGGCCGGGTCCATTACCTCCAGAGCAACATACGCGCCGCCGGTAATCCCGGCCATGGTCACCCGGGCCCTCAATCCCCTACTGACGGCCTTGGTCAGCGCCTCCTTCAACTCGGTGACGGTCAGGTGCCCTTCGGCCCCCACGTGAAGGCTCATGTGGGCCGAGACATAAGTGTCGTACGGTGCCTGAAGCATCGAACCAGCTTCCTCGTACTGCAGCGCTGGAAATCCGATGTGATCCACCTGGCCGACGGTCACCCCCTGGTACTTCACCACCGAACCAACGGCCAATCCATTGATTGACTCAGTGAAGTACGACTCGCACAGCACCGTAGGCGCAAACATGGCCCGGCTGGAAAGCGTGGCCACCCCAGCCAACAGCAATCCCGTAGCCGCGACAGTGAACACGCCGACCTTGTATGCCGCGCTGCGACCCTGACTCATGACTGCCCCGCCCCGCTCATGGAGCGCCGATTCAAGAATGCTTGAACCTCGGGATCCGTGCACTGCTCGCGAAGTTCACGCGGCGCACCGATGGCCACGGCGGTCTTGCGCCGCCGATCGCAGATCACCATGCGCGTAGCGATCCGTTCGATGCTGGGCAGTTCATGGGTCACCACCACGAAGGTAGTGCCCAACAGCGAATTGAGCGAGAGGATGAGTTCGTCGAACTCGGCGCTCGTCACCGGGTCGAGCCCGGCGGTGGGTTCGTCGAGGAAGGCAATGGGGGCGTCGAGGGCCAGCGCCCGGGCCACGGCAGCGCGCTTCTGCATGCCGCCGGAAACCTCCGAGGGCAGCTTCTCGGCGTCGGCCGAGAGCCCCACCACCGCCAGTTTGGCCCGGGCTACCGCGGTCTGCGCCGGGGTGCTCAAGGCCGTGAACTCCTCCAGCGGCAGTCGGACATTCTCCAGGAGAGTTAGTCCGCCGAACAGCGCCCCCGACTGATACATGACCCCGATACGGCGGCGCAAGGCGTTGATCTCGTCCCCCGTGGCGCGGGCCAGGTCTACTCCATCGAGCATCACTTGCCCGCCCATCGGCGGCAAGAGTGTGATGAGGGTGCGCATGATTGTCGACTTGCCGCAGCCAGAGCCACCAGCCACCACGAATATCTCGCCGCGCCTGACCGAGAAGTTCAACCCCGTCAGCACCGGCTCACCGCCGTAGCCGACTGCGGCATCCTTCAAGGTGATGATTGCGTCAGTTGCCATTCAGATGCCCATCAGGAAGAAGAGCCAACCCATCACGCCGTCGCTGAGAATGACCAGCACGATCCCGGCCACCACCGCCCGCGTGGCACTCTCGCCGACCGCCCCCGGCCCGGCACCGGTCTGCAGCCCGCTGGCGCAGCCGGCCCCGGCCACTAGCAGAGCGAACACCCCCGCTTTGACCATTCCCTGAAGCAGATCCATCACACCGATGGCACTCTGCACTTCTTGCACGAAGTACGCCCCCGACATCCCAGTGCCAGCAAGCACTGCGTAGCCGCCGAGTACGCCGAGGAAGGTGCAGAACAGCGACAGCAGCGGCGTGGTGACCATGGCGGCCAGCATCCGCGGGATGACCAGGAAGCGCACCGGGTCGAGGCCGAATGTGCGCAGAGCATCGATCTCGTTGGTCACCGTCATGGTGCCCAGTTCCGCGGCGAATGCTGACCCGCTGCGCCCAGCCAGCACCACCCCGGTGATCAGCGGCCCGAGTTCGCGCACCATGGCCACACCGATTACCACCGCCACCATGTTGCCAGCGCCGTAAGTCTGGAACGACGGCAGCGTCTGGAAGGCGATGATGAAACCGATGATGAAGCCGAGCAAGCAAGTGACGGCCACGGCATCGAAACCGGTGCGCGCAGCGATTGAGAGGACATCGCGCCAGCGCACGCTGCCGGGGGCCCGCAGCGCCGCGCGCGAGGAGATCGCCACCGCGCCGGTGAACTCCACCAGATCGCCCAGATGGTTCGCTGCGCCAATGACCCCGCACCCGATCTGTTCGATCGCACCAACTGGTTGGCGCGCCGGCGGCAGCGCCGAGGCGGCGATCTGGTCAACAATCCGCCCGGCCTCTGCCGGGGCGCCTTCCAGCCGCAGGGTTCCGCCACCAGCGGCGATGATCCGACTGATCTCGGCCAGCATGGCCAGCCCGGCGCCGTCGACGCGGGAGACCTTGGTCATGTCAATCACCGCCTGGCGTGGCGGAGCTTGACGAATCGTTTCCACAACGCCGTCCCAGAGCGCGGCCACGGCGGCCGCATCCAGCCCACCTTCGAGCGTGAGTTGCCTCGCCGGCCCGGCGCTGGGCTCCCAAGAACTCAATCTCGGCCGTGCCCTTCGAGGAAGTCGAGGTGGCGGCCGTAAGTTTCTGGAAGTGAAGCCAAGGCGGCCATGGCAACCACGATAGTGCCGAAGCCAACTACCGCGGCGGCGTTGACATGGCTCATTCCAGCCCCGACCAGCGCCAGCCAAGCCCAAGTGAGCAGCGGAACAAACCCACGCACCAGATTCGGGGCGCTGGTCGTGGCGGTGGCCCGCAGATTCGTGCCGAATAGTTCACCAACCGTGGTCACAAACACCGCCCAGTAGCCGATGCTCAGACCCATCACAGCACACACCGTGTAGAAGCTCCACGCCTCTCGCTCGAACCTCGGGGCAATGAAGAAACTAGCTAGGGTCGCGGTGGTAAACAGCAGGAACACCAATAGCGCCCGGCGGCGGCTGCGCAGGAACTGGCTCAGCAGTCCCGAGGCCAAGTCGCCCAGCACCAGACCGGTGTATGTCCAGGCGATTGCGGTCGGTGCACTGAGCGTCTCGGTGAATCCCATCTGCTTTCCGAACTCTGGGGCGAAGGTCACCGGGATAGCCACCACGAACCAGATCGGCACTGCCACCAACACGATCGCCGCGTAGCGAAGAAAGCGCCGCGGGGGCCAGAACAGCATCAATAGGCTGCCGCGCACGACGGTTGTCGTGCGAAGTGTCTTGAACATCCCGCTCTCCACCACGCCGATGCGCAGGACTAGGAGCGCCAGCCCCATCCCACCGCCGACGAAATACGCCGTGCGCCAGTCGAACTTGCCGGCCACGAAGGTAGCCATCAGGCCACCGCAGATTCCAAAGGTGGCCACGATGGTGGTGCCGTAGCCGCGAGCGTGGCGGCCCAGCAGTTCGCTCACCAGCGTCACACCGGCGCCGAGTTCGCCAGCCAGCCCGATCCCGGCGATGAATCGCAGCGCCCGGTACTGATCGATGCCGTGGCTCATTCCTAGCGTGGCCAGCAGATTGCCCCATGCAGTGCCCGGCTCGACCGTGGCCACCAACCCGTTGGCGATGTTGGCCAACGAGTAGAGGATGATCGAGCCGAACAGCACGGAGAGTCGCCCCTTCTTGTCGCCCAAGATTCCCCAGGCCAGCCCGCCCACCACCATCCCGAACATTTGCCAACTGATCAGCGACGCGCCCAGTGTGAGGACTTCGGATTCGGTGGCGCCCAGCCCCTTTAGGCTGGGAACGCGCACCACGCTGAACAGAATCAGGTCGTAGATGTCGACGAAATACCCCAGAGATGCCACCACTACGGCCATGATTGCGGCGCGGCTCACGGGCGCGCTAAGTTCGGGGGACGCGGCAGAGGGAGTCAGCGTCCGGTGCGGTTCATTCACGCGGTGAGTGTCGGGGAAACCGGGCGGTTCGGCAAGCCTCAAGCGCATCACGCGCTAAACTCAGGGAGTCGGATGCGCGCTCCTCCCCTCGCCACAGTTGTTGCATCCGCTGCGCTTGTTCTGTGTGCATTCGGCCCACCACAGGCCGTCGCCTGCCCACCCGATATTGATGGCAACGGGACAGTTGAAGGCGCTGACCTTGCCGGGATGCTCTCGGAATGGGGCCAGTCCGGCACCGCCGACCTCGATAACGATGGCACGGTTGGTGGCGCGGATCTGGCAATCCTGCTGAGTTCCTGGGGCCCATGCCAGAGCGCGCCACGGGCCACTCCGCTGGCCTGCGTATCGCTGGCCTCCTACCCGTGGGCCCACTTCGCGCTGGCCTACAACGCCGCGGCCAACTTCAGCGTCGGGATCGACTCAGACGCGCTCGGGATTTCGGTTGGTTCCACCGCCGACTGTTGGGTGGTCGCCGACCGCAGCGCCGCCGAGTGGGCCGCCAATGCCCAACTGGTTGATGTCCGCGGCGCGGCGCAGGCGGTCACGGTTCTGGCTGGCGGCCTGCAGGCGAATCGGTTCGCGGTGACTGGCGCGGCCAGCCTGAGCGCCGACAACGGCCTGATACTCGGCCGCGGCTACGACATGGTGGTCGACCTCGATCGCGATGGCACGCTTTCGGGTAATGATCTGATCGACGGCGCTGAGGGCCCCGGTTTCACAGTGGTCCGCGACCCGGCCGCCACCGGCCCGCTGGCGGTGACCAATGTCACCTACACCGCTTCCGGTGCCACCGCTGGATTCACCAGCGCAAAGGTCTACTACCCGACCTCCATCGCCTCGCTCGGCGTGGTGCCAGTGGTGATCATTAGCCACGGCAACGGCCACCAGTACACCTGGAACGACTACCTCGGCAATCATCTGGCCAGCTGGGGCTATGTGGTGATGAGCCACCAGAACAACACCGTGCCGGGAATTGAGACCTGCTCGACCACCACGCTTCAGCACACTGCAGCGCTGTTCAACCAGCAGGCGACCATCGCCTCGGGGGCCCTCAACGGCCGGATGGACAACACCCGCATCATCTGGATCGGCCATAGCCGCGGCGGAGATGGGATCTGCCGTGCTTACGACCGGCTCTTTGACAACTCGTACTCGGTACCCAGCGCCGCCTACAACACCGCCAGCATCAAGTTGCTCATCCCGATCGCCCCGACTGACTTCAATGGCCAGGGCGCCGTGGGATCTGGCAGCGACCCGCACGCCTGCGCGATGATGATGCTCTACGGGGCCGCCGACGGCGATGTGTGCGGCTGCCCCAACAGCAATGTGGCGATGAGCTTCAACCTCTACGAGCGCTGCGAAGGGGACAAGGCCAGCTGCTACATACACGGTGCCGACCACAACGACTTCAATTGCTGCGGGGTCAATGATTTCGCTGGCCCATCCGGCACGGCGCTGGGCACCGCGCCGGTGCAGACCATCACCAAGGGCCAGATTCTGGCCAGCATCCAGTGGAAACTGGGCACATCGAAGGCGGCCACCGAGTACCTCTGGCGGCAGTGGGAGATGCTGCGGCCGCCATCGACGGTTTCAACCGCCACAGTAGTGCGCGACTTCGTGCCGCTGGCCAGTGCTGCTGGCCATGTGATCGACGACTTCACGACCCAGACCGCGATCAGCACCTCGAGTTCCGGCGGGGCAGTTACTGCCACGGTGACCGGTTTGGCCGAAGGCTTGATGAACGACGCCAACGCCGACTTCACTTGGCTGACTAGCGACTCGCACAACGGCGCTACTCGCGTGGGCGTCGGTGACACCCAGCGCTCGGCGATCTTTGAGTGGACAACACCTACGCAGATTCAATGGACGGTGGTGGCGGCGCAGAAGGACTTCTCCACCCACTCCCATGTGCAGATCCGCGCCGCCCAGACCACGCGCCATCCGCAGACTGTGGCCCAGGCCACTACCTCGCT
>SYPI01000001.1 GCA_005804005.1 Planctomycetia bacterium | reverse complement strand
GGTGGCCAACCTGCTCATGGTGTTGTGCAGTGATCGCGGCGCCCAGCCGGTGGTGGCCGCCTCCGACCGACACAGCGCCTCGGAGACCCGCGCTCCAGCTAGAAACAGGCCGCCTCACGACCCGGGGCGGGTTCGGGTCAGGATGCCCTCACTCTGCGACCTCGAACATCTGTTCCGCTGACTGCAGACTCGCGAGCCATCATCAGCACCACGAACAGGTGGGCATCGCGCCCGAAGCGTGCCGGTGAACAGCCACTCTGCCGGATGCCTGAGGTGGTTATTGCAACTGGCGTGGAACTCCCTCACCCCGGCGCAGTTTTGGTGGGTAGCCCGGCCAAGTTCGCTGATCCACTCGGACAGTCGGCCGACAAAAACAAGACCGCCCCGGCACACAGCTCGCCGGGGCAGGCTCGCGAATCCCCTCGCGTGGGGTTGTTTGGTCAGACGCCCATGGCCAGCATGTCGCTGGTGTTGGGGGTCTCGGTGCGCGGCGCGGTGAGGGCAGCGTTCATCTCCAGTTGCTTGCCGCTGCTGTGGCTGAACCAGGCGCCCGAGCGGCCCTGCTCGGCGCTCACCACGGCGGTCGAACCATCGGTGAAGAACACCTTCGCGCTGGTGACTCCGGCGGCGAAGCTGAAGCGCCACACCATCTTGTTGCCGACCTGGCGGCCGGTGGCTACTACCTTGTCGCCGAACGAGGGCTGGGCGAAGTAGAGGGGCGTTCCGGGGTTCTGGCCGAGGTTGGTGTTCAACTCCTTGAGCAGACCGTCGAAGTGCTGTTGATCAGAGACCTTGTTCCAGTCGGCGGTGTTCATCGAGCGGGTCCAGGCCGAGGGATTCCACATGATGAAGGTCTCAACGCCGTTCATGGCCAGCTGCAGAACCATTTCGTCCCACTGGGTCGAGCCGGTCAGCGGGGTGGTGTCGCCAGGGAACTCGGAGCAGGCCCCGTAGCTGAAGGGGGCGATCCAGGCCTGCTGGCCACGACTGGACGAAAGGCCACCGGCGCGGACGCGGTGAGTGCTCAGGCGCATGGCGGCGAAGGCATCGCTGCCGATCTCGTTGAGGCCATCGGGCTTGTACTTGGCGAAACTGCTGCTGATGATTCCGTAGTAGCGGTCAGCATCGTGCGTGCCGAAGCCAGCCGACTCGCGGGTCTCCATTGAGGAACCGATCCACGGGGTCCGGGCGTTGGCGCTGATGATCATCGACTCGTAGTTGCTCACGACCGCGGCGGGGAACCGCGCGGCGACCGGGCCAGCCACCGCCTGCTGCAGGGCGGCATCGAACATCGCGCCAGCAACCGAGTTCCACTTCTGGAAGTAGCTGTTGCCGAAGCTGATCAGGCTGAGGTTGGAGAAGCCCAGAGTCTGGGCGAGAGTCGGGAAGCGCGGGTCGAGCTGAATCGCGCTGAACTGGCCGGGGGTGTTGAAGCACCAGCACTGCAGCGTTGACTCGTTGTCGAGGATGACCGCATCCACCGTGCCACCGGCGGCCTTGATGCCGTCGAGCAGGGTCTCAACGCGGGCCTTCACGGTGGCGATTCCGTTGTCCAACCACGGGCTGGCGAAGTTGGTGGTGATCAGATTGCCCTTGTCCCAATTCTTCGCGCGGTCGCCGGCGTTGCCAACCAGATCCTGGCTGATGTCCCAGAGGAACAGAACGCGCTGACCAGCGGGCCGAGCCTTGAGCTGCGCGGCGATCACAGCCGGATCGCTCTGGCACCAGCCACCGGCCTTACCCGCCCAGACCATTGACGTCTGGTAGTCGGTCTTGGTGGTGTCAACGGGCGACCAAGTCCACGACTTGAAGCGGGCGTTCTCGGTGGTGGTCGGCAGAGCTTGCGCAACCGGCGCGAAGGAGTCGGCAACCACCACCGGATTGGTGGTGGTCGTGGTGGTGGTGGCGGCTGGGGCGGTCTTGGTGGTCGTGGCGGGCGTGGTGGTGGTGGCGGTCTTGGTGGTCGTGGCAGCCTTGGTGGTGGGCTTGGTGATTGTGGTGGTCTTGGCAGTCGTCGCAGCGCGCGCGCCGGTCACGACCTTGGAGCTGGTGGTGCCCTTTGTGGCAACGCGGCCCGTGCCCGCAGCATCGGCCACGCCGGCGCAGGTGAGAGACAGGGCGGTCACGACACCCGCGAGAACCCCGCTCATCGTCTTGTTCGCTGTCCCGGCGCAGGTCAGTGAGGGCATTCAGTCGTCTCCAGACACTTCCGTGTCGGACGCGACTCCTGCCTTCCGCTCGAAACCCGTCGTTCCGAGGTACCCTAGATCGGGAAGGCCTGATGGCCGCGTCCGATCTCGGGGGTGTCCTCAACACAAATGTCGGTTACGGCCCGACGGCCGCAAGCACGACTTTAGGAAACTGCCAAACCCTGCTGACAACTCATAATCGCTTGTGTATCAAGTGGTTACGCGCCGATTTGGCGGCTCACAAATGCCTCTATCGCTTGGTACTCGGGCAATCCGAGCCTGTCATATGCCTCGGCAGTGGCCTGATTGCGCTGCTCCGCCCGCTGCCAGAACTCTCGGGTGTCCCCGCCAGGGAACAGCGCCCGGTCCTTCTGCGACTGGTGGCGGAAGATCGCCTCACGCTTGCGCGCCACCTCATCGGGTGACAGCGGCACCGCCATCTCGATTTGTTCGATCGGCCACTCGGCCCAGGCACCGCGGTAGAGCCACAGTTGGCAACTCCGCAGCCATTCCTCACCCGTCACCCGCTCGAGGGCGCGCAGCAGCGCCGACAAGCACACCCGGTGCGTCCCATGCGGGTCGGACAAGTCGCCAGCGGCATATATCTGATGCGGCTTCACCTTCTGCAGCACATCAATCGTGAGGGCAATGTCGGCCTCGCCCAGCGGCCGCTTGCGTACCGCGCCGGTTTCATAAAACGGCAGGCACTGGAAGTGAACTTGCGATTCGGGAATTCCGCAAAGTCGACAGGCGGCCTTGGCTTCGCTGCGACGAATCAACGCCTTCAGTCGTAGTGCCTCCGGCGAGTCAATCTGCCCGGCGCGCTTGCTGTGCAGTTCACCGGCCAGCCGCGATTCGAATCGCTCCGCAGCTGCTGAATCAAGACCGAACTCGGCAGCGAAGTCGGCGGCGAAGTCGGCGAAGCGTCGGGCATCGGCATCAAACACCGCGATGCTGCCGCTGGTCTGGTAGGCGACATGAACTTCGTGTCCCTGATCCGCCAGCCGGAGCAGCGTGCCGCCCATCGAGATCACATCGTCATCAGGGTGCGGCGAAAAGACCAGCACCCGCTTGGGGAAGATGTCATCGCCCGGGCGCGCCGTGTCCCCAGGCAGGCGCCGCGCGGCAGGCTTGCCGCCGGGCCATCCAGTGATGGTGTCGCGCATCTGCCTATACACCCGGATGTTCAGGTCGTAGGCGCTGCCCGCCGCTGCCACCAGATCGTGCAGGTGGTGCTGGTTGTAGTCCTCGTTGGTGAGCTTGGTAATGGCCTTCTTCGCCGTGCGCGAGAGCCAGCAGACCGCCTTGCGGGTCATGGCTGCGTCCCAGTTCACGCGGCGAACCAGCCACGGACATTGCTGTCGCTTTAGATCCGCCGCGGCGGCTTCATCGAGCATCACCAACGCCCGGGGATGCGACTGCAGGTGAGTCGCTGGCAGCGCACTAGTGGGTGGGCCCTCGAGCAGGCCGCGAACCACGGCCGACTTGCCTTCGCCGATGGCCAGCAGGATCACTCTCCGCGCACCGAGAATCGTGGCCACCCCCATGGTGATGGCCCGCCGGGGCACATTCTCCTCGCCGAAGAAATCGCTGGATGCATCCTGACGGGTGATGCGGTCGAGCAGCATCAGGCGAGTACGACTGTCGGCGCGTGAACCCGGTTCGTTGAAGCCGATGTGGCCGGTGCGGCCCACACCGAGGAGTTGGAGGTCGATCCCACCAGCGCGCTCAATCATCTCTTCGTACGCCGCGCAGTGGGCGGCGACCTCGTCGGCGCTGACGGTGCCATCGGGCAGATGCACGCGCGCCGGATCGATATCGATGCGGTCGAACAGGTGCTCGCGCATGAAGCGGTGGTACGACTGCACATCGTCGGGCTGCATCGGCCAGTACTCATCGAGATTGAAGGTCTCGACATTTTCGAACGAGAGGCCTTCCTCGCGGTGCAGGCGGACCAGTTGGTCATAGACACCGACCGGGGTTGAGCCGGTCGCCAGTCCCAGCACGCAACGCTCACCCCGCTTGGCCTTCTGACGCACCAGCGCCGCGATCTCGGCGGCCACGGCGGCGGCGGCCTCCAGCGGCTGGGCGAAAATGCAAGCGGGGATCTTCTCGTCTGGCCCGGCTTCCTCCACCGGGGATTGGGCGCGAACTGGATGGGCCGGAGCGTGAGCTTCTGACATGGAGCCGATCCTAGCGGCGGCCGTTCCCGAAATGCGCCGGCTTCAGCCCAGTTCTCGCGCCGCGCTGAGAAATGACTGATACCCGCCCCGAGTCTCGCGCAGGGTGTCGCCCGCGAACTTGTCACAGAAGGCACGAGCCACCTCAAAAGCCACGCTGTTCTCCATCACCACACTGGCAGCAGCGATGGCGCTGACATCTGATCTCTCGTAGGTGCTGCGGCCAGCGGCGTGAGTATTCAGGTCAACGCTGGGCATGCCCTGCAGCAGGGTCGAGATCGGCTTCATCGCTCCGGTCACCACCACCGGCATGCCGTTGGTCATGCCGCCCTCGAGTCCGCCCGCATTATTGCTCGGTCGCGTGTACCCCAACGACGGTTGATTGCGCTGTGCGGCGT
>SYPI01000095.1 GCA_005804005.1 Planctomycetia bacterium | reverse complement strand
CGCGAGATGCTCATTCAAGGCCTCGAGCAGGCCATGTGCAGCGCGGCGCGCAAGCACTTCAACAGTCTCGATCTGGAGGAGTTCGGTTGCGAAGTTGACCGGCTCGGCGGGGCGATCACCATCTGGCGTCAGTTGCCCGATGGCACCCGCGAGGATGTGCCGCTGGCCCAGCTCGGTCGCATTCCGGCGCAGACATTCAAGCAAGTCCTCATTCAGCGCGTCCGCGAGGAAGAGCGCACCAGTCTGCTTGATGAGTTCAGCCGCCGTCAGGGGGAACTGGTCACCGGTCTGGCCCAGCGCTACGAAGGCAACGCCCTCATCGTGCAGATCGATCGCGCCGAAGGCTTTATGCCCCGCAGCGAGCAGATTCCCGGCGAACAGTTCCAACTCGGCGACCGAGTGCGCTGCCTGCTGCTCGATGTGCGCGATGCTGGCCATCAGGTGAAGATCGTCCTCTCCCGCGCCCATCAGGATTTCATCCGCCGACTGTTTGAAGCGGAAGTGCCCGAGGTGGCGGAGCGCACCATTGAGATCAAGGCCATGGCCCGCGAGCCGGGCTTCCGCACCAAGCTGGCCGTTTCCAGCGTCGACTCCAAAGTCGACGCAGTGGGTGCCTGCGTCGGCGTGCGCGGCAGCCGCATCCGCAACATCGTCGATGAACTCGGCGGCGAGAAGATCGACATCGTGCGTTGGAACGAGTCCAGTCAGGTGCTGATCGCCAACGCCCTCAAGCCGGCCGAAGTAGAGGAAGTCAGCCTGTGCTTCGAACTGGGTCGGGCCACTATCGTGGTTCGCGATGACCAACTGTCATTGGCCATCGGTCGCCGCGGGCAGAATGTGCGCCTGGCGGCCCGACTGACCGGCTGGGATGTCGACATCCTCACTCCGCCGGAGTTCGAGAAGGGGCTGCATATTCTCGAAGAGACAGTGCGCGGCGTCGAGGGCGTGGCCGATGCCATGCTCGACCGCATGGGCGCGCTGGGCATCATCAGCGTCTTCGATGTCGAGGAAGTTGGCGAGCCGGTGCTGATTCAGGAAGTGGGCATGGATCAGCCGCTGGCCGATCTGGTGGTGAACGCGTGCATCGAGCGCGCCAAGGTGGTGGCCGCTGAAATGGCCGCCGAACGCGCCGCGCAGGAAGCTGCTGCGGCTGAGCAGGGCGCGCAGGCCGATTCGTTGCTGGGCGCATTCCGCTCTGGCGAACCAGTGGTGGAGACCGATGCCAGTTCCGAAGCGGCGGCAGACAACATTCTTGGCGGACCAGCGGCTGGTTGAGCAGAACTGAAGGAGCGACACAGTGGCGAAGATCCGCATCTCAGCCTTGGCGAAGGAGTTGGGAGTCAACTCCAAGGACATCATCGTCAAGTGCAAGGCTGAGCGCATCGAGGATGTCGAGACGCACCAGGCAACCGTTTCCGCTGGTCTAGCGGCGACCATTCGCAGCTGGTTCGACAGCGGTGGCGCTGGCTCCACAGCTGTAGAGACGGCGGAGAAGGTTGATGTTGGCGCGGCCAAGAAGCGTCAGGAAGCGACCGCACCACGCAAGCGCAAGGCAGTTAGCAAGGCAGGGGAAGCGCCACCCGCGGCGGTGGGATCAACCGCCACGCTCGAGCCGGTAGAGACAACCACACCGGCACCAGCCGAGGCAACCCCTTCCGCGCCGGTTGCCCCAGCAGTTGTCCGGCCACGAGCCGCGGCACCGGCGGCGCCCGAGCGACCTGCCCCCCCAGGTCACACTAAGTCCCACGCTGATGGTGGCGCCGGGCACGCGCCAGCGCATCCAGCCAAGCCAACCACTCCGACTCATGTGGTGAAGCCCGGTCCGCCACCAACCATGAATGTTCCGCGGCGGCCCGATGCGATTCGCCCCGCCGGTGAACGGCTGACTCGTCCCGACAAGACGGCAGTGAGCGGTCCGCGTGTGGTTCGCGAGGAACGGCCTGACCCAATCGGCAACCGGCGACCTGGACCGGCTGGTGGTTCCTCGTTTGGTGGTCCGCGAGGTCCGGGAGTCCGTCCCGGGCCGGGCAGCACTGGTGCTGGGGCCGGGGCAGGCGCGCCTCGATTCACATCTCCCGATCGGCGACCCGGCGGAGCGGGCGTTGGCGATCGGCGCACACCGGCGGCGCGCACCGGCAAAGCCGGACGCGCCGAGGATGCCGGCAAGTTCGAACCGTGGCGCGCGCAGGACATCATCGAGCGCGAGAACAAACTGAGCCACGCCGGTGGATTCTTCAAGGCGCACCGCACATCACGGCGCCCGAGCGCCCCGATCCGCGGTCAGGTGGCGGCCAAGCCGACCGGCCCGGTGAAAATCGCCGCGCCGTTCACCGTCAAGGAACTGTCGGCGGCTACCGGGGTGAAGGCGGGAGAAATCCTCGGCAAACTGCTGCTGGCCGGGGTGGTTACCAACATCAACGCCGTCATGGATGCCTCCCGGGCCACGGAGCTGATGGCCATGTTGGGAGTGCAGATCGAAGTCACGGAGGCGCGCAGCGCCTCGGATGCCGTGCTGGAGCGGGCCACTTCGCGCGTCCGAAGCGATGAGCGCGCCCGGGCGCCGGTGGTCACCATCCTGGGGCACGTCGACCACGGCAAGACCAGCCTCCTCGACCGAATTCGCAACGCCAATGTGGCCGCCGGTGAGGCCGGTGGAATCACTCAGGCCACCAGTGCCTTCTGCGTGCCGGTCAAGGCTGGTGATCACGAGCGCATGATCACCTTCATTGATACTCCCGGCCACGAGGCCTTCACGGCCATGCGCGCCCTCGGGGCTCGGGTCACTGACATCGTGGTGCTGGTGGTGGCAGCTGATGACGGACTCATGCCGCAGTCGGTTGAGTCGATCAAT
>SYPI01000094.1 GCA_005804005.1 Planctomycetia bacterium | reverse complement strand
CGCCTTGACTCCCGCCGCCGAGCACCTCTCCGACTCGATGCCGTTCGATGCCTGTCTAGTGGCACCAGCGACCTACAACACCATCAACAAGTGCGCGCAGGGAATCGCCGACACGCCGATCACCGCCCTGCTGGCTTCGGCACTGGGGCGGATGGAGCGAGGCAAGTGTGCGGTGCTGTTGGCCCCCACCATGCACGGTTCGATGCACACCAGCATTCTCACCGACAACTTGCGCCGCCTGATGGCCATGGGCGTACGGGTCATTGCGCCGCGCGACGAGGCGGGCAAACACAACTTGCCTGAGGACGGCGTGCTGGTGGCGGAGGTGTGCCGGGCGCTCAGCACTTCGCCTCTGCGGGGCAAGCGCATTCTGCTCACCGGCGGCCCGGTGCCAGCGCAACTCGATGATGTCCGCCAGATCACCAATCGGTTCACTGGCGCGCTGTCAGTCTGTCTGGCGCGAGAACTGCTGCTGCGCGGGGCTGAGCTCGAGTTCATCCTCGGTGCGGCGACCGTGGCGGTGCCGCCGTGGATCGAGCACACCCGGGTGAACGACATCACCGGTTACCGGGAGTGTGTGCTGGAGCGGCTCAGTCGAAAGCCATGCGACGCCGCCATCCTCTCGGCGGGCGTGGCCGACTTCGCGCCTGCCGAGCCGACGATGGGGAAGCGTTGCAGCGATTCAGAGTGGAAGGTGACCCTTGAACCGACACCTAAGGTGATCGATGAAGTTCACGCTGCGCATCCGGGCATGCCCATGGTGGCCTTCAAGTTCACCCACGGGACGACGCTTGAGGAACTGCTGTCGATCGCCCGCGAACGCGCCGCGCGCTACGGGGCGGTCCTGGCCAATCGAGCCGAGGACATATCGGCAACTGCCCACGGCGCCTGGCTGGTGAGGCGCGGCGCCGCGCCATTGGCGCTGAGCGGCAAGGCGGCGATTGCGGCGGGGATCTGCGATCACCTTGAGACCGTCCCCGTCCGGGTGGACGCCGTCAGCCCGCGGCGCTGAGCCGTCTACGGGCCGCGGAGGTCCTCAACGCGATACTCGCGTTCCAAGAACACCGCGCCGGACTTGTCGATGAACCGGGCGCGGAGCAGCGCCGGTGGAACGGTGTCGTCGGCGCTGAGCAGCAGCATGGAGTGCGGCTGACCGACGGTGATCTCTACATCTGCCGAGTTGGAGAACAGGGCGGCGTTGTGAACCCGGTCGTGCATCGGGCTGGTCACCAGTTCGATCAGATCGTAGCCCACCACCCCGGCGACATGATGGTTGACGATGCGCGTGTTGTGCACATCGCCGGAGACCAGAATGACACCCTCGACCTTCAGCCTTCCGAGCAAGTCCATCAGGCGCTGGTACTCAGCCGGGTAGTGCCCCCAGTAGTCGGTCTTGAGTGGCCGCACCGAACTGTTGAAGACCATGCTCGAGGCGATCACCTTGAACGGCGCGGTGGAGGCCGAGAGTGCCCGCTCCAACCACTCCCACTGACCAGTACCCAGCAGCGTGGGCTGACCGTGCGGTCCGGTCTCGGTCGCCGAGAACCAGCGCGTGTCCAGCAGGAACACCTCCATCGGGCCGTGGCGGAACGAGGTGTAGACACCACCAGAGCCGTCTCCGAATGAGGGATTGATACGGAAGCGGGTGAAGCAGGCCCGGGCAACCTCTCGTCCGGCCATGAGTCCGCTGGTGTCGTTCAACCCGAAATCGTGGTCATCCCAGACCGAGTAGAGGGGGACATCACTCAGGACCGCCTGCATCGACGGGGTCAAGTGGAACTCGCGGTGCCGCTTCTCCTGCTGCGCCGGATCAACCGAGTCGATGTACGGCGTGTCGCCTAGCAGCACCACGGCATCGGGATGAAGTTGAGCCAACTGGCCCCACAACGCGCCAGTACCGGTTCCTTCGTCGGCGCAGGAACCAAATGCAACGACCACCTTCTGTGACTGCTCCACTGGGCGAAGCGTGTGGAAACTGCCGCCGACGCTGCTGTGCCCCGCCTCGGCCATGGCCCCACCCAGTTGGTATGTGTACCGGGTGTCCGCGCGCAGACCGGCCAGATCGAAGCGGAGTTGCTGCCGGTGGCCGGCGCCGCTCGTGCCTCCGAGCACCGTGGCTGGCGAGTCAGCCACGCTGCCCTCACCGCTGCCGATTTCGCGCACCTGCAGCACGATCTCCCCGCGATCGTCCAGCCACTCAACCTCGCACCAGACCGCAACCCCGCTCTGGGTCAGCGCCCCCAGCTCCGGGCCGAGTGTGACCAGTGCATCTACATCGGCGGGAACCGGCTTCACACACCCCGTCACTGCCGCCACTACTAGGGACATCACCCCACCACGAACAACTGCGCTCATCCCAATCCTCCGAGGGTTCCGGTTGAATCACCAAAGCGAGTCTGCCCGGCGCCAATCGTCTCCAACATTGACATGTAAGGATTGCACATCGGTGTGCCGCGCGGCACCCCAAGCGTTCGGCCAGTGCGCCAAGCGCCCCCGGCTGCGCCGGCCAGAAGCACCGGCAGGTCCTGGTGATCGTGCTTGTTCCCGTCGGCGATACCCGCCCCGAGCACGATCATGCTGCGGTCGAGCAGCGACCGGCCGTCCTCATTGGCCGCTTCTAGCCCGCGAACGAAGTGCCCGAATAGTTCCGCTTGATAGAGGTTGATCCGACGCACCTTCTCGATCATCCCCTCGTTCCCGGCGTGGTGCGTCAGGGGGTGGTGGCCGTCAGTAACGCCGATCTCCGGGTAGGTGCAACCAGTGCCTTGGTAGCCGAACATGAGTGTGGCCACTCGGGCGAGATCAAGCCGCCATGCCAAGTTGCCCCCGCTGACAATCGCCTCCAGATCGAGCCCACCCGCCGAGTCGGTGCGGTCGTGGCAACCGAGGCACCCCCGGCGCATGGCGCTCAGGGCATCGTCCGGCGTAGCCATGGCCGCGGCAGACGCCGAGATGATGATCGCACCAAGGACGCCGAGCGAACGCACATGGTCAGTCTATTGCTCCGGTGATCGCGCTTGGCATGCGCACCCCGCCTCATTGGCAATAACATTCAGTCGTGGCGGCTGACGAATCCGAGCGCACCCTTGACACCCCGGCCGTGCCAGAGCGCCCGCACACCAAGGCAACCGCCAACCCCAGCATCACCGGTGGGGAACGGACTGAAGCGCCAGTCAAGCGCGGCTCAGCCACGCCGTCGTACTCCGCAACGCCGTACGGGGCAATTGCGTCCGGTGCCTGTCGCTACAACCTGGAGAAAGTCCTTGGCGAGGGCGGATTCGGACTGGTGTACCTCGCCGAACAGACCGAGCCGGTGAAGCGCCGGGTGGCGTTGAAGGTGCTCAAGGCAGGGATGGACAGCGCGGCAATCGTCGGCCGCTTCGAAGCCGAGCGTCAGGCGCTGGCTCTGCTCGATCACCCCTCCATCGCCAAGATCCTGGACGCCGGGATGACCCCGGACAGCCGCCCGTACTTCGCCATGGAGTTCGTGCTCGGCGAGCCGCTGACCGCCTATGCCGATAAGAATCGCCTGTCGCTGCGGGATCGCATTGAGTTGTTCATCCAAGTCTGCGAGGCGATCCAGCACGCCCACATGAAGGGCATCGTGCACCGCGATCTCAAGCCAGGCAACATCATCGTGACCCCAGAGAGTGGAGGCCACCGCGCCAAGGTGATCGACTTCGGTATCGCCAAGGCGGTCCACGCCGGGGCACTGGGTGACGTGGAGATGACCATGGTCGGTCAGTTCCTCGGCACTCCGGCTTACATGAGTCCGGAGCAGGCCTCGCCCAACTCACGCGACATCGACACCCGCAGCGATGTGTACACCCTCGGGGTGGTGCTCTACGAGTTGCTCACCGGCTCACTGCCGTTCGATCCCGAGTCGCTGCGCACCGCCAGTCTGGCTGACCTGCAGCGGATCATTTGTGAAGTGGAGCCGCAACGACCCAGCACCCGACTCTCCGCTGCCCCGACGGGCGGCAAGACCTCGCTGGCCACGGTGGCGCTGTCTCGGCGCATCGAAGCGCGCTCGCTGATGGGGCAGTTGCGCGGCGACCTCGACTGGGTGGTGATGAAGTGCCTGGAAAAGGACCGCAATCGCCGTTACGACTCGGCCAGCGCGCTGATCCTCGACCTGCGCCGCTATCTCGATGGCGAAGCGGTCTCCGCCGGCCCCCCTGGCGTTGTCTACCGGGCCCGCAAGTTCGTGCTCCGCCATCGCACCGGAGTGACTGCGGCGGCGCTCATCGTGCTGTTGCTCATCGGCTCCACCGTCACCATGTACGGGCTGTGGACCCGGGCTGTCGAGCAGCAGCGCCGCGCCGAGAACACCCTCGGAGCATTCCTCGGAACGCTTCGCGCTGCCGATCTGGAGACCGGCGCGGCCGGTACTGCCACAATTCGCGACTTCCTCGGGGCCATCGAGTCAGCCTCCGACAACAGCTTGGCGCAGGAGCCGGATGTCGCCGCCACAGTCAAGGAGACGATCGGGCTGGTGCAGCTAACTTTCAAGGACAACGAACGGGCGCTGGCGAACTTGGAGGAGGCGGCGGCGGTCCGCCGCACTCAGGCCGAGGCCGGAGGCGCTGAGGAACAACTGGCGCTGGCTACCGCCCTGCACAATCTGGGCCGCAGCTACTTTGCAGTGTCCGGCAAGATCGGCGACGCGCGCACCGTCTACGAGGAGGCGCTGGCGATCCGTCGGCGGCAACTGGTGCCTCCCCACGCCGACCTCGCCGCCACGCTGACCCACCTCTTTGCGGTAGCTGCTCGCCAGAAGGACTTCGAAGCTTCCGATCGATTCTATGAAGAGTCACTGACCATGCGCCGCAAGGTGCATGGCGAGAAGGCGCCCGAGGTGGCCATGACGCTGATGCAGCGCGGGCTCATGCTCCGCGGACGCGACAATGCTGGGGCCATCACCGCGCTCTCCGAGGCCGCTTCGATCGCCCGAGACACTT
>SYPI01000093.1 GCA_005804005.1 Planctomycetia bacterium | reverse complement strand
GATGCCCAGCGTGCGGCCGCGCACCTCATGGGCATCCTTGGCCGACTTGTCCCAAACTCCGGCGTGCAGTTGGGCCGACTTTTCGAAAAGCCGCCGCGTCAATGCCACCACCTCGGCCAGGGTCAGTTCGGCCACGCTGCGGGTGGTGGAAAACGGCGAGTTGAACACCGCTACTCCCGACAGCGAAGCCACGACCAGATCAACCTGAATGGTGCCGATGCAGAAACAGCCAACTGCCTCCGGCCCCTTCCCGAGGTGAAAGTCGCCGGTCGCCAACTCGGTCTTGGAACGGATGCCTAGCACTGTGGCCCGGTCGAGGGCGGCGCGCAGTTCCTTCCCCGATAGCGCCCCCGGAACCCGTTCAATCTCCAACCCGGCTTCCTCGAGGGCGCGGTCGGCCACCGGATGAATGTTCTCGGCCAAGACTGCCAGTGGTGCTCTCACACGGGGAATGTAACTGAGTCGACCTACTATTCGCTCCATGATGAAGTCCCCGGCGCAGCTGCTAGCTGGCGTAGTCCTAGGTTGTCTGCTCGATTCGTCGACCGCGGCCGTCCCGCCGACCCGGCAGGACCCGGTCCGCGAGACGCTGTTTGGGCAGGAAGTTGTCGACCAATACCGCTGGCTCGAAGCACTGGAGAAGGACTCCAGCGAAGTACTCGAGTGGACTGACACCCAGCATGCCCACACCCGCTCGGTGCTCGACGCCCTCGAGTGCCGGGAGAGTTTCGCCACCGCGCTGCGCCCCCTATTTGAAATTCCCTCAATCGGCTTGCCGCGGGCCCGCCGGGCCATGCTCTTCTACACCGAGCGCACTGGGACTCAGAATCAGGCAGTGCTGATGAGTCGGCCGTTTCAAAGCGGAATGGCGAAGGTGCTGATCGACCCCAACTCGATGAGCGATCGCGGACTGGTCAGCCTTGACTGGTGGGCGCCGACCGAGGACGGTCTGCAGGTGGCCTATGGCACCAGCGAATCGGGCAGCGAGATGAGTGTCTTGCGCGTCCGCACTGTCGGCGGCGCTGATCTGGGCGACCGCATCGACGGCAAGGTTTCGTTCGGCGGCTGGTTCCGCGATGAGCAGCGCTTCGTCTACGGCGTCCTCGCCGACCCGAAGGATCCGTACTCTCGGCAGTGGCGGGTGCACACGCTCGGCGCCGATCCGACGAAGGACCCGACGCTGCTGGCGCAGAGCGATCCGACCCGCATTCCATTTCTCTCCATCAGCGATGACGGCCGCTGGCTGGTCGGCGGCGTCTCGCGGGGCTGGCAAGCCAATGATCTGTTCATCGCCCGGGCCGCAGAGTGGGCGCGAACCGGCGAGTTCAAGCCAGCCGACATCGCCACCTCACTCGACGGGCGCTTCGAACCCATCGGGGTTCTCAACGGCCGCCTCTACATGGTGTGCACCCACGAGAGCCCGCGCGGTCGCATCGCCGTGGTCGATCTGAAGTACTGGCCCAACCTCGGCCCCAACTCCATCCTCACCCTGATTCCCGAACATCCAACCATGACCATCGAAGATGCCAAGTTGTCTCTCGAGCGGCTCATCGTGACTTGGCAGAAGGATGCCACCAATGACATCGAAGTGTTCGACCTCGACGGCTCCAGTCGCGGCCATGTGCCGCTACCGGGCCTCGGTTCGGTCAGCGTCTCGGCCGAGGAAGATCGCAACACTGGCTTCATTTCCTTCACCAGCTACAACTATCCGCCGACCATCTCGGCAGTGAACTGGAATGCCGCAACAGAGCCACCCGTGGAATGGGCCCGGCCCAAGGTGCCGATGGATCCTTCGTCGGTGAGCGTGGAGCAGGACTTTGCCACCTCGAAAGACGGCACCCGTGTTCCGTACTTCCTAGTGCATCGCAACGGCCTGAAACCCGGCGGCGGTGGCCACCCCTGCCTCATGAATGGTTACGGCGGCTTCAACATCTCGATGACCCCGCACTTCATGGCCACCAACTGGCCGTGGTACGACCTCGGCGGCGTCTTCGTGGTGGCCAACCTGCGCGGTGGCAGCGAGTACGGCGAGTCGTGGCACCAAGCGGGGATGCTGGCCAACAAGCAAAATGTTTTTGACGACCTCTTCGCTGTGGCCGAGGACTTGATCAAGCGGGGCTGGACCACCGCCGAACAGTTGGCCGTCACCGGCGGCTCAAACGGCGGCCTGCTGGTCGGCGCCGCCATCACCCAACGCCCCGACCTCTTCGCGGCGGCGGTGTGCAAGGTGCCGCTGTTGGACATGCTGCGCTACGACCAGTTCCTGATGGCCAAGTTCTGGGTACCCGAGTACGGCGCACCAGCCGACGCGGCAGCCTTCGGGTGGTTGCTGGGGTATTCGCCGTACCACCGCGTCAAGGCTGGCACTCACTACCCGGCAACGCTTCTGCGCGCTGGCGAGAACGACTCGCGCGTCCACCCTATGCATGCCCGGAAAATGACGGCGCGCCTCCAGGCCAACACCTCCGGCGACGCGACCAACGACCCGATCATGCTGCTGGTGGAACGCGACGCTGGCCACGGCGCTGGGAAACCGCTCACCCTGCGGCTGGCGGAAGCGGTGGATGACTGGTCGTTCATCGCCTGGCAGACCGGGGCCTGTCGCAAGCCGGACTCGCCTTCGGCTGCTGGCGCGAGTTCAACGGTCCCCGGCGGCTGAGCGGTTCACCGCGTCATCGTCGGTGTCGAACTGGCCATCGGGGCCGGCGCTGCGCAGTTCGTAGCCTGGTTCGCGGCGGTGCAGATGGAACTGCCACGCCCGGCCCCAGCCGTCGACTCGTTCGTCCGCTGGCAAGTCGAGTTCCTCGAGTGAATCCGGCAGGCGGTTCGATTCGCGCTCGTACTCGCCGATGCGCCACTCGATCACCCCCATGCGCACTCCGGTGCTGAACTCCGGCCCGACCATCTCGGCCAGAGCAACCGCACCGGAGGCGGCGCTGCCCAGCGCCCCGAAAATGCCAGCGCAACAGCAGCCGCCCCCGCATGAGCCCAGCGCACCGACGATGATGCCGATCAGCGCCACTCGGCCGCGCCGTCTGATGAAGGCGATGATGCTGATCACCAGCCCAACCGGAGAAGTCAGCCCGCAGGTCAGGAATCCCAAGAGGGAGAAGATCAGCCCGACCAGGGCCAATTTTGAGCGCCGTGGGGCCGGCTGACCTTCATCCATGGCTTCGATGTTAGCCCCCGCCCTGCCGCCGCGGCGTTTCACCCCGGGCGATCAACAACCTCCAGTTTGGCGTACTCGGTGACCAAAGTGCGCTCAGGCCCGCGCTGGAACTTCACTCGCACGCTGGTCACCGCGCCACGCGGGATGACCTCTTCAATCCGTCCGAGACCGAAGAGTGGGTGGCGCACCGTCAACCCTGATCGCCATTGCGGCGCGTGACCACGCGGTGCCGACTCGCGAACTCGCGGCATTTCGCGCTGGCTGGTTGGTGCCACTGATGACATCGGCCCGCGCGACGCCCCGCCCATCCAGACGGCGGCGCGATCCTCCCGCTGAATGTGCTCCCCCGGAATCTCGCGGATGAACGAGCTCTCAATGCTCGGCAGGTGCTCGCCCCGGAACCCGCGCGAGGCAGCCCAAGTCACCAGCAGACGCCGCCGCGCCCGAGTCATGCCCACGAACAGCAGGCGACGCTCCTCTTCCAGTTCATCCGGATGGGACAGCGACCGTGAGTGCGGCAGAATCCCCTCTTCCACCGCAGCGATTGCCACCAGATCGAACTCCAATCCTTTGGCGGCATGCAGGGTCATCAGCGTCACCGCGCCGGCTTCGGGGTCAACCAGATCGGCATCGGCCACCAGAGTCACTGATTCCAGATACTCACCCAGTGCCTGCCGCAGCGAGCCAGCCAGCCCCTCGGCCTGCTCGGCGGCGGCGTTGGCCAGTTCGTCAATGTTCGACTGGCGGTCCAAGGCATCCTGCGGGTCGGCCGCGTTCTCCACGGTGTGTCTGACCAGACCGCTCTCTGCCAGGCAATCTCGCACGAACTCGCCCAGTTCGCTGGCCACGCCGCCGTCCAGCCGCGCCGACCAGCGGGCGAACTGCAGCAACAGCGCATCGATCGACTTGCGCGAGCGAGGCTTGACCGCCAGCGCATCCCCGGCACTCATGGCCTCCAGCAGGCTGCAACCCCGCGCCGCCGCCAGCGCCTCGACCTTGCCTAGTGATTCGTCGCCGATGCCGCGGGGGATCGAGCGGATCATGCGCTTCAGAGAGACTTCGTCGCGTGGATTGGCCAGCGAACGCAAGTATGAGAGGGCGTCCTTGACCTCGCG
>SYPI01000092.1 GCA_005804005.1 Planctomycetia bacterium | reverse complement strand
GTTGGCCATCGCCGCGTGCCGCCGCTGCGGTCATGTCGGCGGCGAGGTCCTGGCAGGCTGACCCGAACCCAATCAGGAAAGGCAGTCGCACCTGCAGGACGGCTTGGCCTAGAAGCCCCGATTCGGCCGAAGCTGGCGGCGGCCAGATTGCCAGCTCTGCCTCTTCCATTTCAGGGTGAATCTTGAAGCCAATGCGCCTACGACCAGCCGCGGTGCGCAGCAGTGCCAGCCGCTCCTCATTCACTCGTTTGTTCGCCTCACGAATGAGCGGCCACGAACGCTCCTCCTCTGGGCCGACCGGCTGCAGTTCCTGCATCAACTGCAGGTAGTCAACCGCCACGTTGCCCCGGCCACCACAAGTCGCCAGCCAGAGCAGCAGATAGATCCCCAGCAGCGAACCCAGCGTCAATAGCGTCTTGCGGCCGATGCTCCGCATCAGCTTCCGCGGAGGCGTTGATGCGGCGGCACTCACTCCGACTCCCGCGCTCGCGAGGCGACCAGCTTCCAGGCCGCTTCAATCACTTCAGCGACACCCTCACTAGTTGCTGCGCTCATGGCCATGACTCGCACCGCTCGTTCCTTACGCAGACGTCCCACCAGCTGTTCCACCGCGGCGGCCCGCTCATCGGCTGGCAGGAGATCAGTCTTGGATAGTACCACGATCTCCGCCTTCCGCGCCAGAGTGTCAGAGAAGGCACCGAGTTCTCGGCGAATGGTGGCGTAACTCTCAACCGGATCACTGCCATCGAGCCCAGAGCAATCAATCAGATGAACCAGCACCCGCGTGCGCTCGATGTGCCGGAGGAACTCGTGTCCCAGCCCGGCCCCTTCGGCGGCGCCTTCGATCAATCCCGGCAGGTCGGCCAGCACCAGTCGACGATCGTCCTTCAACTCCGCAATCCCCAACTGCGGATTCAGGGTGGTGAATGGATAGGCGGCGATCTTGGCATTGGCCCGCGTGGCCGCTTTGAGCATTGTGCTCTTGCCGGCGTTGGGCAAGCCGACCAGTCCGACATCAGCGATCAGCCGCAGTTCAGCAGTGAGCGACCGTTCCACCGCATCGCCGCCCGGCGTGCTTTCGCGCGGCGCCTGATGGGTTGAGGTCTTGAAGCGTTCGTTGCCCAGACCACCCTCTCCGCCCGGAGCGGCGACCCAGCGCTGACCCTCAGCCACCATGTCGCACACCACCTCGCCGGTGGTTGCATCACGCAACTGCGTTCCCAGTGGCAGCGGCACCAGACAGTCCACCCCCGCCTTCCCCGATGCCCCCTTCTCCCCGCCCGGTTCGCCATCCTGCGCAAACCAGTGCGGCTTGTAGGCAAACTGCACCAGCGAATCGACATGCGCGTCGCCAACCAGAACTACATCGCCGCCCCGACCGCCATCGCCGCCATCTGGACCACCCTTGGGCACACCCTTCTCGCGTCGGAAGTGAACCGAACCGTTGCCCCCCTTGCCGCTGCGAATGTGGATGGTGGCCTGGTCGAGGAACACGGGTGTCTCCGGGTCGACCGCCAGTCAGCGCGACTCAAACCCTCTCGGTCAGTTGGCGTCGATCGCCATGCGCGGCGTGGCCGGATTGCTCGGGACGATGTCCACGAACCGACCACGAAAGCGAACAGTGCCGGGCTCAAGAGCCATCAGGCTGCAGTCCTTGCCCATCTGCACGAGGTAACCGGGCTTCCAGCGCGAACCGCACTGGGTGACCAGTATGGAGCCCGCCTGAGCGGTCTGACCACCATAGAGCTTGATTCCGCGGAACTGCGGATTCGAGTCTCGTCCGTTTGATGTTGAGCCTTGACCCTTCTTGTGTGCCACGGCGGTCTCCTTCGCTTTCGCGAGCCGAACATAGTAGCAGCAAGTGCCCCGTCCGGCCAGTCATTGAGGACTCGATGCCCCCCGGGGAATCCGCTACCGGTCGATCCACTCCTGAGAGACCATTGTGGCCGCATTCGTGCCCCGCAGAGTGTGGTCGCCGGGTACCGAATACTCGCGGTGCAACTGCCGGTAGAGCGTCACCGGTTTGCCGGTGAGCGGGTCGTTGACCACGGTGGTTTCGCGGCTGATCCCGCGGATGAACAGGGTGAGGCTGGAGGTACGCAGGTGCTGGGCCGGGTCCGGGTGCCCCGCGATCCAGATGACCACGCCGTTCTTGGCCCCACTGTCTCCCGGCATGATCGGGCCAAGCACTGAGAACTGATCCTCGATCTTGGCATTGCCGTCGGCTGAGCGCGGCTGAACCAACTGCAGCAGTTCCTCGCGGATTTCCGGGGGCACATCACGACCGGAACGCAGCACTCGTCCCCCATCCTCGAGCAACTCAAATCGCGGCGCCCAGATCTCATTCGACTTGCCGCGGTTGACCACTTCGTAGGTCATGTACCAGTAGGCCTCGCCGCTGGTCGGGCTGCTGTAGAAACGGATCGGGCCAGCATGGAACTCCAGATCTCTAGTGGCACCGGGAGCGCCCTGCACCAGACCGACCCCCGTCTCAGTGTCACCGGCGTCCCCTTGGAAGCCCATCAGGAGGGAGAGGGAAATGGTGGCCAACAGCGAGAGATTCATGGGAGGCGAAGTCTAGCACGATCGAAGGGGTACCCTTGCGACTCGTGGCGACTCAACCGGTGCAGGCGGATGTTCGGGTAACCAGCGGAGCAACCGCGTTGGGACAGGACGCTTGCGCGCTACTGGCTGGCGATGATGATCGACGCGGCGCGTTGTTGCTGGCTCGGGCCCAACTCACAGATCCGGAGTTCCCGTGCATCGCCGCCGGGTTCAACGCCGAAGGCTTCCCAGCGGTGGCGGCCGCAGTGATTCGCACTCCGGGGCGGCTCGGGATGCTCTGCCACCGGGCGCGCGCCGGGGCGGCGCCCGAACTGATTGAGGCCACTATCCGTCGGGCGCTGGAGGAAGCGTTCAGCAACGGCTGCGCTCTGGTCCAGTGCACGCTGGAGAGCCCGCGGGCACGGTCTGGGGAGCCGCACCGACTCCCGGGTATGCAGCATCTGGCCACCTTGGCTGGCATGGAGCGGGCTATCCGCGCTGGGGAATCACCCGCGCCGGTGCAGTGGCCCCTCGGGGTTGAACTGCAGAGTATTGAGCGTGCCGGAATGGCGGCGCTGACGGCGGTGATCCCGCGCACCCACCTCGGCACACTCGACTGCCCCAACCTAGTGGGGCTCAGGACCACCGAGGACACTATCGCCGGGTATCAGGCGCTGGGGCGGTTTGAACCCAGCCGCTGGGCGGTGCTTCTGCGCCACGGCTGCCCGATCGGTGCCGCGCTGGTCTCGCCGGTGGAAGACCGCTCCGCCCAGCTCATCTACCTCGGGCTGGTCCCGGAAGGACGCGGGCTCGGGATGGGACACCTCCTAGTGCGCGAGTGCATCCGCGCGGCCGCGAAACTCGGGGAGCGCTTCCTTTCGCTTTCTTGCGACATGGCCAATGCTCCCGCACTGCACATCTACCGCAAGGCTGGATTCAGCATCACCTTGCAACGCGAAGCCTTCATCGCCGCCGCACGCCGCTGAGTTCTCCACAGTTCAGCCACAGTTCAGTCAGCGGGCCTCCTCGAGAGGATCATCAACACAGTCGCCTCGCGCAAGTTGTGCGGCAAGTCCGGTTTGCATGGCGTGCCCTGCGGTCACCGGAGAACCACGCAACTCCTCTTTGAACTTTCTTGATGAAGGCTAACTTTCGCCGCTGCTCTGGATGAGCGGCTCGGCTCGCGCCGGGTTCCCTGCACGGACGCGTTCCCCCCCCGCCGCCACCGCACTCCCACAGTGCCAGTTGGAGCGAACCGTGCCGACCGCTGACAGCTCCGCCACGATCAGCGCCAGTTGTGAGGAACGGATCCGGGCGCGGCTACGAGAGACAATCGGGGCCAATCGCTACGGGATGTGGTTCGGCTCCGGAGTTCGCCTGCGCGTTGAAGGGTCGCGGCTTGAGGTGGAGGGGCAGACGGGACTGCAGACCGACTGGATTCGCCGCAACTACTCTCCAGTTCTGGAGGATGTTGCCCGTCAGGAACTGGGGGCTCAGGCCTCCCACTGCGTCACCGCGGCGCCGACGGCGCCAGTGGCGCCGAATCTGGACTCCGCCCGCGGCGCAGCTGCTCTCCAGCCACGGCGATCCCGCGGGGAGGCGGCTGGCCCCAGCGTGGCCGCCGGTCCCCGCCGGGCTCCATGCCGGTGGCGCTCGATCGAGGAACTGGTAGTCGGCGCCAGCAATCGCTTGGCAGTGGCGGCGGTCAGGCAAATATCCGAACAACCCGCCAGCGCCAGCCGACTGCTTTTCATTCATGGCTCATATGGCGTGGGCAAGACCCATCTGCTCGAAGGACTCTGCCGACTTGAGCGGGAACTTCGCCCCAACTCGCGGGTGCGCCTGACCGGCGCTGAAGCATTCCTGAATGAGTACATCACCGCAGTTCGCGCTGGCTCGGTCGAGCCATTCCGGCGAACGGTGCGCAAGTTGGACCTGCTGGTGATTGATGACCTTCATTGCCTCTCGGGCAAGACCGGCACGCAGCAGGAACTGCTGCAAACCATGGAGGGGATCGCCAACGCCGATGCCCGCATCGCCATCGTGGCCGATGCCCACCCGCGGCAGGTTCGCGATTTCGCCGAGGCGCTGCGCAGTAGATTCCTGGCCGGCCTGGTGGTGGAAGTCGAGCAGCCGGACGCCGCGATGCGCGCTGAACTTGTGGAGCGACTGGCCCATCGGCGTGGTCTGGCCATCCGGCCCGAGGCGGCGGCGTGTCTGGCCGGGTCGGTCATTGGCGGAGTCAGAGAGATTGAGGG
>SYPI01000091.1 GCA_005804005.1 Planctomycetia bacterium | reverse complement strand
GACACCCGGCTGGTGACCCGCGTAGCACTTCCCGATCGCTTCATCTCCCACGGCGAGCGCCGCGAGCAGATGGCCGAAGCCGGAATCGACGCTCAGGGCATCGCCCGCGCGGCGCGCGAACTGCTGGAGCGTTCGGCGACAATCGCCGCATCGTGACCATCTAGGTAGCGTTGCTCGAAGGCCACCCGGGGAGTGTGCCGCCGGGCCAGATCGAGGAGCCGCTGCGTATCCAGCCGACGCGCCGGGCCGCACCCGGCCAGCCGCCGCTCGTTGCTGCACCAGTCTGAGAGGAAATTGAAGGCAACTCCGACTCGGGCGGAGTCGAAGCAAGCCTCCAGCAACAGCTCAGCCTGTTCCTGCGACATCGTGTTCAGCGTGCCGCTGATGATGATCCAATCTGGCTGCCACTTGCGCAGCGGAGAGGAGTCGGCCAGCGGATCGCCGACGGCGAACGCCGCCCAGGTTGGCGCAGTCCGACGGGCGGCTTCTATGAACTCGGGAAGGGCATCGATTCCCAAGTACGCCGCCGGGCTGATCCCCTGCCGCATCAGCCAGCCAGCGAGCGCTCCGGGCCCGCAGCCGACATCGGCCAATCGCACCGCGCCTTGGGTCCGCAAACCCATCATCGAAGTTAGCACCTCGAAGCGGGCCTCCTGAGTCCTCGGCGAGTTCCACATGGTGGCCTCGAATGTCGCTCCGTGGAGGTCGATGGCTCGGGCATATGGCTGCAGGTAGTCAGCCATCGGACCGACATCGCCTTGGCTGGGATGGCCCGCGCGCATTGATACCGGGATTGTCCCCAAAGATGGGCCGAGTCGCCAGAGTGCGCCGGGGGTGTTGTTACGGTGGGCGAATGGCAGATCGCGCGGCAATCGGGCGCGCCGGGGAGGAAATGGCGGCAGGATTCCTGCAAGGGCGTGGCTTCAGCATTCTGGAGCGAAATCTGCGCGTGGGGCGTAACGAAATCGACTTGCTGTGCGAGTCGCCCCACGGCGAACTCACTCTGGTGGAAGTAAAAACATCCGTGGGCGCATCTGCGCCATTCCCGGAACAGCGCATCGACTGGCGCAAACGCACCGCGCTGATCCGCTGCGCCCGGCTGCTGCGCGGGGCGATGACCGGCCGTCGGGCGCCGATTCGGTTCGATGTGGTGGCCGTCACCATTAATCCTGGCGCCCCAGCCGAGATCATCCACTTCCCCCACGCCTTCGAGGCTTAGGCCTCACTGCGCGATGTAGCGCTGAAAGCCGATCTGCACGAGACGCCGTTGCATCTGGTCGACATCCTCGCTGATCCAGCGGTCGCGCAGGCTGGCCAGATAGCGGTATTGCGTGGAGCGCCGACGAATCTCCTGCAACTGACCGCGAATCTGCAGCTGAACCAGCGGATCGAACAGGGTCCGACCCTTGGGCCGATCGATGGCCAGCACCGCGTACCACACGGTGCTGGTGCCTTGGGCCAGCGGAGCGGTCACCTGCCCAACCTCGAGACCGCGCAGCGCCGCCTTCACTGAGTCGACCAGATCGAGCGCCTCCACACCGCCGGCAGTCAGTTCGAACTCGCCCAGCAGTCCCTTGTCCGTCTGGCCGATGGTCTCGGCGATCTGCGGCAGCGTCCGTCCCTGAGCAATCAACTGCTTGATCTGCTCCACGCGTACTGGGTCAGTATTGCTGGCCCGAATGCGGCCGATGCTGATCCGCGCCGAAGGATTGAACGCCTCAATGTTGCGCAGATAGGCCCGTTCCACATCGCGCCATGAAACGATTACCCGCGGATTCACCCGGCGACGCAGCAAATCCTGCGCCAGCAGCTCGTCGCGCTTCTGCCGCATGTACTGGTCGATGCTCATGCCGAACTGATCGTCAAGCGAAGCGGTGGCGCTGGCCCGATTGCCGCCGTGGCCAGCGATCGTCTCCTCCTGCAGGTTTCGCAGGAAACCCAGCAGCCCCTGCTGCTGCTCCGCGGTCAGCAGGCTCTCAGCCTCGGCGATTACCAGTTCGTTGTCGATGTACTGCTGGAATCGCTCCTCGATGATTCGCTGCACCTGCTGCCGCGCCGCGGCGGGCGGCTGTTCGGCCACCACGCGGCGGATGCGGTCCTCGATGGTGGAGAAGAACTGACTGGCGTAAATCGGCCGACCGTTCACCTGTCCGATGAGGGCGTCTACTGTCCAGCGCTGCCCCGGGCGCAGTGAGATTGACTCCGCGGGCGGATCGGCCGCAGTCACCGGCAACGAATCATCAGGAAGCGCGCCCTCGATGGGTGCCCCACCCACCACCTGCAGCGGAACATCACTGGCGTGGGCGAAGTCTCGCGCCGAGATTGTGCGCCCCTGATCCCCCGGGCGCTGGCCCTTGCAACCAGCGATCAAGAACAGCGCTGCCAATCCGCAGGCCACAACCCGAACCATCTGGCCACGCGAAGATTTCTCCGGGAGCATGATCGGCGGAGTGTACGGACCAGCCTCCTATACTGCCCAACCCCACGAGGAATCCCATGAGCGAACCGGCCAGCAAACTTCATGTCGATTCGGATTGGAAGGCGCAGGCTGAGGCCGAGCGCACCCGGCTGCGTGAGGCCGAGTCAAAGGCCGCCGACGCGCAAGCCTCACGGCCGCGCGACCCGGATGGACTTCCTCCGGCTGACTTCCGCAGTCTGGTCGGAGTGTTGGCTTCCCAGGCAGTGATGGGCTTGGGTGGCTACGCCGATCCGCAGTCTGGCAAGGTCATGGTTGATCTGGCTGGAGCGCGCTTCGCCATCGACCTGCTGGGCACTCTTGAGGCCAAGTGCGCTGGCAACCTGAGTACCGAGGAGTCTGAGGAATTGAAACTGACATTGGGTGAACTGCGGGCGCGGTTTGTGCAGATCGCTGCGCTGATCGCCAAGCAAAGCGCCGCAGGGGCGGCCCCCAGCGCCGCACCGGCCAAGGCCGCCGGCGGGCCTTCCCTGATCGTTCCCGGCTGAACTCAGCCGCGCAAGATTGGCGCGATCACCATCGGAACCGACAGCGCCGCCTGGACCCCGGCTACAACCACCGCCCCAAGCCGAATGGCCATGGCCCGATCCTCGACTCCGGGACCCGATGCCCCCAGCGCCGCCATCCACGGCAGCAACACCAGCAACGGCAGATCGCAGTACCGCTCCCAGGCCTGCGTGTTGGCGGCATTCGCCGCCATCAAGCCCAGCAGTGCCAGCAGCAGTGCCAGCGATTCAACTCTGTTTCCGCAACGCACCGCGCGGTGATGCAGCGCCAACACCGCGATTGCGCCTAGTGGAGCCAGAAGGATGAACACTAGTGATCTGCCGCTGAAGGAGGGAGCCGCTTGAACCAGCGACCACAGCGGTCCGCCCCAGCGGCCCTCCGTGGTTGAGTAGGTCGTCTCTGGAATCACGGCGAGCATCAGGGCCGCCACCGCCCCTAGCCCGGCGAGGCACAGCATCTTGGGCGTGCGCGACAGTTCCAGCAGCGCGCCCCACGCCAGAGGCAATCCCCAGCAGCAACACAGTGAAAGGAAGAGCGCTGGACCGGCCAGATTCATGCCGCGGTCGTGAAGCGAGCGATACGACGGCGGGGTCAGTCCGCCCCACAACCAGACCAGCACTCCCAAGGTGATCAGGG
>SYPI01000007.1 GCA_005804005.1 Planctomycetia bacterium | reverse complement strand
GCACCTCACCGCCGCGCAAGTGCGCGATGAAGTTGCCGCCGGACGCATGGTCATTCCGGCCAACACCGTGCACCTGAACCATGGACTTGATCCGATGGCCATCGGGCGGGCCAGCCGCACCAAGGTGAACGCCAACATGGGCGCTTCACCGGTGTCCAGTGGCACGGATGAGGAAGTGGAGAAACTCCGCTGGGCCGAGCGCTGGGGAGCGGACACCGTCATGGACCTGTCCACGGGTGGCGACCTCGACCAGTGTCGAGAGGCGATCATCCGCAATGCCCGTGTGCCCATCGGCACCGTGCCGATCTACTCAATGATCATCGGGCGGCGACTGGAAGACCTCGACGAGGAGGTGATCATTGAGCATCTGGAGCAACAGGCCCGGCAGGGCGTGGACTACGTCACCATCCATGCCGGAGTGCTGCGCGAACACTTGCCGCTGGTGCGCGATCGGCTCATTGGCATCGTCAGCCGCGGGGGCAGTCTGCTGGCCAAGTGGATGCTGGTCCACGGCCGCCAAAACCCTATGTTTTTAGCCTGGGAACGCATCTGCGGCGTGATGCGCCAGTGGGATGTGACCTTCTCGATCGGTGACGGACTGCGCCCCGGCGGGCTGGCCGACGCCACTGATGCGGCGCAGTTGGCCGAGCTGAGCACCCTTGGCGACTTGACCGAGCGCGCCTGGCGAATGGGTTGTCAGGTGATGATCGAAGGTCCCGGGCATGTGCCGCTGGACCAGATCGAGTTCAACATGAAGCTGGAGCGGCAGCTCTGCCACGGCGCGCCCTTCTATGTGCTCGGGCCGCTGGTCACCGACATGTTCCCCGGCTACGACCACATCACCAGTTGCATCGGCGCGACGTCCGCCGCCTGGCACGGCGCCAGCATGCTCTGCTATGTGACCCCTAAGGAGCACCTCGGGCTGCCCAAGAAGGATGATGTCAAGCAGGGCTGCGTGGCCTACCGCATTGCCGCCCATGCCGCCGACATTGCCTTGGGCATCCCAGGGGCGCGCGACCGCGACGATGAGCTGACCAAGGCGCGGGCCGCCCTCAACTGGGAGCGGCACTTTGAACTGTCGTTTGATCCCGACACGGCGCGGGCCTTCCACGACGAAGACCTCGATGTCGACACCGACTTCTGCGCCATGTGCGGGCACGACTGGTGCAGCGTGCGAATCAGTAAAGAGATTCAGGAGTTCGCCAGCGGCAAGGACGAGGCCAGCCAGCGCGGCAAGCCGGTGCGCAGTGCGGCGCTGACTGCCCAGCAGGCTGAAATCCTCGAGAAAAGGGGGGTGCTTTCCCCAGCCGAGGTGCACGCTCTGGCCAGCAAGACCAGGAAAACAGTCGGTGCAGATGCTGGCCGAAAGGCAGCGTGTCACAGTGACCAAGCCTCGCCCGACCAGGCCCGAAGGGCCCAGAAACAGGCTCCCATCGCCCTAAACACGGCTCCGGCGCACAACCTGCCAAGCCACGATCCACTGATCTGAGTTCCCACTCTCGTCGCTCTGATCAGGAAACTTCCGCCTCGGTCTGTTGCAAAGCGCCTGCCAAATCCGAAGGTAGTGGCAGGAGGCTTTGCACATGGCTGAGGCAGTGGGTGGCAACCTTGCGAGGTCGGGCGGTTCACAGCGATGGCTCGGAATCCCCGTCCTGAGATTCGTCGCGGTCGACCTGGTTCTGGTCCTGGTCTCGGCCGCGGATGTGCTGTTCACTTGGGCGATCCTGAGCCGGGGTGGCGAGGAAGTCAATCCGATCGCCCGGCTGGTGCTGGACTCGTGGCAACTGGGCGGTCTGGTGGTCTACAAGTATGCCTTGATCGTGCTGGCCATCGTGCTGTGTGAAACGGTCGGCGCCCGGCGGGAAATGCTCGGTCGCAGTGTGCTGCACATCGGCGTGCTGCTGACGCTGGTGCCGGTTGTCTGGTCCACCTGGCTGCTGTTGCGCTAGGCTCGGCAGCCAACGCTATTGTCGTTGGCGCGGCTGCTTCGGGCGGCGCATGGCGGCCTCGATGGCCTGAACCGATTTGGGAATCTGACCAGTGAGCACGCTGCGGCCCGCGGTGGTCACGACCACATCGTCCTCGATGCGGATGCCGATTCGTTCCGCAGGCAGGTAGATGCCCGGCTCCACGGTGATGACATTGCCAGCGCGCAGTGGGCCATCGGGGGTTGAGTCGTGCACCTCAAGCCCAAGGTGATGTCCAATTCCATGAATGAAGGCGTCGCCGAAGCCGGCGCGCTCAATCACTCGCCTTGCCGCGCGATCCACTTGGGCAATGGTCACGCCGGGACGCACCGCGGCCGTGGCGGCTGCCAATGCGGCGAGCACCACTTCGTAGATCTGGCGCTGTCGCTTGGTGAATTGTCCGTTCACTGGGAAGGTGCGGGTTACATCGCTGGCGTAGCCGCCGAAGGCCGCCCCCGAGTCGATGCACACCAGATCGCCCGCAGTCAGCGGCTGGTCATTGGCGTGATAGTGCAGGACGGTGGAGTTGACCCCACCCCCAGCGATGGTGCGGTAGGCGGTCTGGCGGGAGCCGTTGGTGCGGTAGCGGTGCTCGATGGCCTCCTGCAGGTCGAACTCGGAGATCCCCGGGCGCAGGGTCTGCAGGGCCGCTTCAAACCCCAGAGCAGTGATCGCGCCAGCGTGACGGATGCAACTGACCTCGGCGGTGCTCTTGACGCTGCGCAGCCGCGTGATGATGTCGGAACGGTCGACAATTGTGCAGCCGGGGATACGCGCCGCGCTCTCTCGGAGAATCGCTATGTCCGGCGAGATCGGGGCGTTGTGCGCCGCCAGCGGATGCAGGCAGGCCAGCCGCCGCGAGCGGCGGGCGCTCTCCAGGAGGAAGCGGGCGAAGGAAGTGGTGCGCTGCACGAATCCGATGCCGATCGAATCGCGCAATTGTTTCGAGATGCCCTGACGCAGGCCATCCCACTGCTCGAGTTCCGGATTGAGCGGGCGGAGATAGAGTTGGACCCGCCGCGCTTCGACCGGGTGCTGGGGGTCAAGCAGCAGGATTGCGCCCGGCTCGCTGCGCAGGCCGGTCAAGTATGTGAAGTGCGGATGCGGCGCGTAGGGCGAGTGGAGTGAGGCGTCTTGCTCGCCAGCCAGCACCAGACCAACACAGCCCTTCAGTTCCTTCAGGACGCGTTGTCGCCGGGCGGCGAACTCGCGCAGTGGTATGGCAGGAAGCGACTCAGCCACGGCTGCCCGCCGCGCTCTTGGGGGCATCGTTGAGCAGCCGGTTGGCGTAGGTCTCCATCGCCTCACGCAACTGATCGAAGGAATCGAGCACATAGAGAATCGGCTGGAAGTGATCGATCTCAAACGCCGTGCCGCAGACCCTCTCGAG
>SYPI01000006.1 GCA_005804005.1 Planctomycetia bacterium | reverse complement strand
TTGTCGCCCCGCCCCTGCCAGCGGAAGAGTGGGCGCGTTTGGAACTGGACCGCCTAGCCGCCGACGGCCTGCCGGCCAGGGGCAGCTTCCACGACTATTGGGTGCGTCTCTCCGGTGTCTTGCGCGAGTACATCGACCGCCGCTTCGAGATCGCCGCGCCAGACCGCACCACCAAGGAGTTCCTCGAAGAGGTGCGAGCGCATCCCGATTTTGATGACGATCGCCGTCGCACGCTGGCGGCTTTCCTCCGCTGCGCGGATCGGGTGAAGTTTGCCGCCGAGGTGCCCCAGGGCGCAGAGTGCGATCGTGGCATGTCGGTGGCTCGGGAGTTCGTCCACCAGACCTCCCCGATTGCGGCTGCCGCCTCCCCGACGGAGGCAACCTCATGAATACCTTTGAGATCCTCAACTGGTGGCCGCTGGCCCTGCTGTTGCTGCTGCCGGTGGCTTGGCTGCGCCACGCCGCTGCCCGTCGCCGCGCCGCCGCGATCCTGCCGACGCTGGCCTTGGCGCGCGCTGCTGGTTCCAGCATGTTCAGTCGGACCCGCTGGCTTCTCCCGGTAATGCGCACCACGATTCTGGCCATTCTGGTCGTCTCCTTGGCCCGCCCCGTGCTGGCCAACCAGCGCACCAGCGTTTGGGTGGACGGCGTGGCCATCGAACTGGTGGTCGACCGCTCCGGTTCGATGCAGGCACTCGACTTCACCCTCAACGGCCAGCGCGTCGATCGGCTCACGGCCATCAAGGATGTCGCTAGCAAGTTCGTGCTGGGTGGTGACGGGCTGGACGGCCGCCCCAACGATCTTGTCGGGCTGGTCACCTTCGCCACTTTCGCCGACAGCCTCAGCCCGTTGACCCTCGATCACGATCACCTGATCCAGACCCTTGAGCGGAGTCAGATAGCCGTTGATGCCAGCGATGGTGGCACCGCAATTGGGGATGCCGTGGCTCTGGGCGTCGAGCGCCTGCGCGATGTGATGGAGGGAGCGCGGCGCGAGGATGGGCGCTCAGCAGTACGCAGTGCTGTGCTCATCCTGCTCACCGACGGCGAGGACAACGCCAGTGAACTGCAGCCCCAGGCAGCCGCGGAACTGGCCAAGGCGCTGGGAATCAAGCTTTACACCATCGGGGTGGGCACCCATGGGACCGCGCCATTCCCGGTGCAGTTCCTCGGTCGGACCCAAATCCAGCAGGTGCCGGTGACCATCGACGAGGAACTGCTCAAGCAAATGGCGAGTGAAACCGGCGGCAAGTACTTCCGTGCGACCGACACCGCCAGTCTAGCGGCGATCTATTCCGAGATCGATGCCTTGGAGAAAACCCACACCGAGCAGCAGCGCACCATGCACTACAAGGATCTGGCGGTGCAGCCGTTCCGCGTAGGTGGTCTGGAGAGCCCGCCCCTGCTGTTCTGGGCGGCCCTGCTGCTGGGATTGGAACTCGTACTCGGCGCCACGCGATACCGCACTCTTCCCGGATGAATGGCATGGATTTCCAGTTCTCCAATTCACTGGCTCTGCACTCGCTGTGGCTGGTCGCCGGCTTGGCCGCCCTCTTGGGCTGGGCGGTCCTTCGCCGCCGCACCCTGATGCAGAGATGGGGGGCTGAGTCGTTAATCGCCCGGATCGCGCCGGGGTTCTCGCTGGCCCGCCCGGCGCTGCGTGCAGCGCTTTGCATCGGCGCACTGGTGTCAATCGTGCTGGCTCTCTCTGACCCACGCTGGGGAACTGAATTGGTGCAGACGGCCCGCAAGGGTGCCGATGTGGTGTTCGTGGTTGATGTGAGCCGCTCCATGCTTGGAGAAGATGCCACCCCCAATCGGCTTGAGCGCGCCAAGCAGTTCGTGGCCGACGCCATCGACAACATGGCGGGCGACCGGGTGGCTCTGGTCGACTTCGCGGGCACGGCGGCGGTGCGTGTACCGCTGACCCTGAACTACTCCGCCTTCAAGACGGCACTGAATGAACTTGAGCCCAAGGAAAGCCTGCGCGGCGGTTCACTGCTGGGTGATGCCATCGCCCGGGCGGCCGACTGTTTCATCGACGACCAGCCGCAGGGCAAGGCAATCGTTGTCCTGACTGATGGCGAGGACATGGAATCTGAGCCGGCCGAGGCGGCTGGCGCGGCGCTGGCCGAACACGGCATCCGAGTGTTCACCGTTGGCATCGGCGACAGCGGTGAAGGCGCCCGCATTCCTATCGACAGCGCCCAGGGCCGGACCTACCAGACACATCAGGGGCAGGAAGTCTGGAGCAAGATGGACCCACAGACCCTCGAGGCGGTGGCCACCGCTGGCGGCGGACTGTTTGTCAACGCCGGGCTGGCGCAGATTGAGTTGGGAGAGATCCTGGAGCGTTCGCTGGCCGATCTCGATCGGCAATCGCTCGAGACCGCCGAGATTCAGCACACTATCCCCCGCTTTCAGTGGCCGGTGGCCGCAGCCATCGTGCTGCTAATCGCTGAGTCGCTCACCCGTGATCGGCGCGCCGCTCAACCTCGCCTGGTGGTCTCCCAATGACTCGGCACTCCATTGGCCTAGTAGTTCTGCTAGTCGGCCTGACGGCCCAGACCGCGCTGGCACAGACGACCACTCCGCCGCCGCCACCGACGCCGCTGGCGGTCCCCGCCCAGCCCCATGAATCTGACGAGTCGGCCTTCCGCAGCTCAGTGAGAGCGGCGCAGACTGCGTTTCAGGCCGGCGACTTCGCGGCTGCGGCGAGTTCATACGAGTCCGCCCTTGCGGCGATGCCCGGGCAGAGTGAAGCCGCCTACAACCTCGGAGTGTGCCGCTATCGCGCCGGCGAGTTTGCGGCTGCCGCGGATGCCTTCGCCTCGGCGGGTCAGTCGTCTCAGGCCGGTCTCGCGGCCCATGCCATGTACAACCAAGGCACCAGCGCCTACGCGGGTGCGGTGCAACAACTGGGGAATCAGGATCCAACCGGCGTCGCCAGTGCCACCGCACCGGGCGCGGCAACACAGGCGCCAGACATGGAAGCCGCCACCAAGGCGGTTGAGGCTGCCCTGACCCACTTCAAGGACGCCGCCACCGCTGATCCACTCGACGCCGACAGCCGATTCAATGCCGAGGCTGCATTCCGACTGCTGAAGGAACTGCGCAAGCAGCAGGAGAAACAGCAGCAGGATCAGCAGAAGCAGGATCAGCAGAACCAGGATCAGAAGCAACAGGACCAGCAGAAACAGGATCAGAAGCAACAGGACCAGCAGAAACAGCAACAGGGCGAAGAGAAGCAGCCGCAGAATCAAGAGCAGCAGGGTGAAGAGCAGAAGCCCCAGCCCAAGCCGGGCGAGTCAGAACCGAAGGATCAGGAGCAGCCTCAGGACCAACAGGACCAACAGGACCAGCAGACCTCGAAGCCTGACGGCGATCAGCAGAAGCAGGCCCAGACTCCCAAGCCAAAGGAAGGCAAGATGTCGCGCGAGGAAGCCGAGCGACTTCTGCAGGCCGTACGCGACCGCGAGAAGCTGCGGCGCGAGGCGCAGCAGCAGGCCAAACGAACCCGGCAGGCGCCGGTAGCGAAGGATTGGTAGCCGATGAAGTACCACCTGGTCATTGCACTTGTCCTGAGCCTGACGCTCGGCGCAGTTGCCAACGCCGCTGATGTCGCCTTCCAACTCACCGGCCGGGAGACCTGGGTGGGTAGTTCAGCCCAGCTGCGCATCAGCATCTCCAACGCGAAGGGCAGCGTGCCAGACCCGGTGCTGCCGCAGGTTGACGGGCTGCTCATCGAACTGGCCCCGGGCCGAAGCACCCAGACCTCGATGCAGTTCATCAACGGCCAGGTGTCACAGAGTGCGTCAGTCACCCTCACCGTGCACCTGACCCCAGATCGACTGGGGAACTTCTCAGTCCCGCCGATCACCATCCGAGTGGATGGCAAGGATTACTCCAGCGGTGTGCTCAATCTAGTGGCTGGCAAGAGCGATGTCGGCGATCGCCTGCTGGTGGATGTCGCCTCCGACAAGCCGACCGTCTACCTCGGCGAGAGCCTCGAGGCCACCCTGCGCATCTGGGTGAAGCCCTTCGTGAGTCGAGAGCAGGGCGTGCGTCTGGATGAAGGCGACATGTGGGGTCTGCTCACCCAACAGCGCTGCGAATGGGGCGCATTTGAGCCGGCGCTTCGGGAGATGGCCCAGCTGCGTCAGCGGCCGACTGGGCGCGAGGAGTTTCACAACAACGCCGCCTACTACCTGTACGAGGTCCCCATGCAGGTCACCCCAACGCGGGTTGGCGCCCCAGACCTGGGCTCGATCCGCATCGCACTGGACTACCCGACTCAGATCTCCCCGCGGCGGGGATTCTTCGGCAACTCAGAGCTGGTGATTTCGGCAAGCCAGCCGCTGATGGCTGTCGCTGACACATCGGCGATCACGGTCCTCGATGCCCCCAGCGAGGGGCGCCCGGCCGACTGGCGCGGCGCGGTGGGCAGCTTCACCGTCTCGGCTCAGGCCAGTCCGACC
>SYPI01000090.1 GCA_005804005.1 Planctomycetia bacterium | reverse complement strand
ATGGTCACGCAGATCACGACCACCATGAGCACCTTTCGGCGGCCGATCTCACCGACGAGGACCGCCTGATCACCAACATCTTGCTGCGCCTGCCGACCCGCCCGGGCAAGGATGCCAGCGCCGCGCTTCAGTCGCAGTTCGATGCGCTACGGCGTGACACCGCAATCAGCGTGGCCATGCCCGCAGACCAGATCGACAAGCTGTTCCGGATCATCGGCGACATCGACGCGCTGTTTGTGGCAATGGGTGTTGCGGTTCTGGCCTCCAGTGGTGTGGCCATCCTGCTGGCGCTCTACAACTCTATGGAACTCCGGCGGCGGCAGGTGGCGGTCTTCCGGGCGCTGGGTGCCAGCCGCAATCGAGTGTTCATGCTGGTGCTCACCGAGAGTGCACTGATCGGCGTGTTGGGGGCGGTTGGCGGGGTTGGCCTCAGCCTGATCGCTGGTCTGGCCGCCTCGGCCGAACTGCGCGCCCGGGTCGGGCTGGTCATCGATGCGGGGTTGGACGCGCGCAACACGGTGCTGGTGGCGGCCGGGGCGGTGGCGTTGGCCGCGCTGGCAGGAATCGCCCCGGCGATTCTGGCGTATCGCACCCCGGTGGCTGAGCACCTGAAGCCGGTGGCCTGAACGATGCGCACCATTTGGGCAGGCTTCACATTGCTGGCGCTGGCCGCCGCAGCCGTGCTGTTCCTCGACCGAGATGACTCCGTGTCGCCGGGTGAAGGCGACGCGCCGTCGACCGCTGCCCCAGTCGCTGACTCGGAGTCGGAACCCGACGCCCCTTCCGTGGGGCCGCAGATCCCCCAAGCCACCATCGAGCCCGGAAAGATTGTGCGCCGCGACGATGGCTCGGTGCTGGCCGACGGTGTGTGGGAGATCTTGGGCAGCGGCACACGCGACGACCCGTACGAAGTCTCGTGGGAACTGCTCATCAGCGCCAGCGACTCGTACATCCCCCGCCTAGGCGAGCGAAAACTCCCCGAACGGATCGCGATGCTGGACGGCGCTTGGGTGCGAATATCTGGCTACATCGCCTTCCCGCTGATCGCCACGGAGTCGGAAGAACTGCTGCTGATGCTGAACCAGTGGGACGGCTGTTGCATCGGCGTGCCGCCGACCCCATATGACGCCGTTGAAGTGCGCCTGCGAAGTGCGATCGAGGTGGGGGCGCGTCATTCCTTCCGCTACGGCAGTCTCACCGGCATTCTGCAGGTTGAGCCGTACATTGTTGAGAAGTGGCTGGTCGGGCTCTACGTGATGGAGCAGGCTTCGCTGCGCTCGGAGCTCTGATCCATGTCCACGATTGTGTCCGTCTGTCTGCCGCCGCTGTTCGCGTTATGTGCCGCGGCTTCTCAGGACTCGACACCACCTGCAGCGCCGCCTCCAGCAGCCGCACCGCTGCCCACGCGCGCCCAGGTTGATGCGGCGATTGATGAATTGGGCAGCACCCTTCCCGGGCTGGTGAAGGTCGAGGAAATCGGCCGCAGCGTTGGCGGAATTCCTATCCGCGCCATGACAGTTTCGGTGGAGTCTTCGGCAACCGAGACCAAGCCCGGCATTCTCATTGTGGCCGGTCTCGACGCTCACCACCGCAGCAGCAGCCAGGCGGTGTTGGCGACATTGCGATCAATCTTGGCTGACAACGAATCGTCGCTGCCAGATATGCACACGCTCTATGTCGTGCCGCTGGCCAACCCCGATGCGTTTGATGCGCGGGTGAACGATTTGGAGGCCAGCGCGGGTCGTAACGCCCGCCCTCTTGACGACGATCGCGACGGCGTGGCCGATGAAGATGCTCCCAAGGACCTCGACGGCGATGGCGTTATCACTTCTATCCGGCGCGGGAACATTCCACCAAGCGAAGGGACCCCGACATGGATGGCCGATGCGGTTGAGCCGCGATTGATGCGCAAGCCCGACGCGGCCAAGGGTGAGGCGGCGACCTTTGCGATCGGGCCCGAGGCGATTGATGTCGATGGCGACGGACTGCTTGGGGAGGACGGCCCCGGTGGCTGCGACCCCGACCGCAACTTCCCAGCCCGCTGGAAGGAGTTCGATGTGCTCAGTGGCAGCGCTCCGCTGAGCGAACCCGAGGCGATGGCGCTGGCGCAGTTCGTTCACCAGCACCCCAATATCGGGGCGGTGCTGGTGGTGGGCCGTCAGGACACGCTGGTGAAGGCACCCGACTCTTCGGGGCGCGGCACCGATGGTCCGGTGGCCCTTGAGAGCGCCGACGCAGCGATCTGGAACGATCTGGGTACATGGTGGCGCGAGAAGTCGGAGCAGAAGCGCGCCCGGGATGCCACGCTTGATGGCTCGTTCCTGCTCTGGGCCTATCAGCACCGCGGACTGCCGAGCTTTGGCTGCCAGCTGTGGGGTCGGCCCGATGCGCCCCCACCTGCGCCTGGCGAACCCGCGGCGGCTTCCCCGAGCGCACCGGTAACTCCCGATGCCCCCGCTATTGTGCCTCCTGCAGACGGAGGTGCCGCGCCCGGAGCTGGCCCAGGTCGCGGAGCAGGTGGCCCTCCGGGTGGTTCTCGCGGTGGCGGTCGAGGGGGCAGATTCCGCGCTGGAGGTGATGCGCCGCAACGCGCTGCGGGTGACGCTGGCACTACGGCCTCGATCGAGCCAGAGGCGGCCGAGTGGCTGAAATGGCTGGACCGCGCGGAGATTGACGGCTTCGCTGACTGGAAGTCAGTCGAGCACCCGACGATGGGCGCGGTTGAGGTCGGCGGATTCCGGCCGGGTGTGCTCTCTGAGATTCCAGCGGATCAAGCCGAGAAGGCCGCCAGTGATCTGAAGGCGTT
>SYPI01000089.1 GCA_005804005.1 Planctomycetia bacterium | reverse complement strand
CGGTCGAGGCCTCGCGGTGAAGCGACTCGGTGGCGCGGCGGGCTCGGTGATTCGCTGGGCCTGGCACCAGCGGCGCCGGTTCATGAAGTTTGGCGTGGTTGGATTGAGCGGGCTGGCGGTGAATCAGGCCACGCTCTGGCTGGGGCATGAGCACCTGTTTCAGGCGGTGCGCCCCGACTCGCTGCGGCTGAATCTGGCGATTGCGCTGGGCATCGCCGTGGCCCTGACCAGCAACTTCCTGCTCAATCGCGCTTGGACCTGGCGCGACTTCAGTCGGCTCACTGTTGCACCGATCTGGATTCAGTATGGACGCTACGCAGTGGCCAACTGGGCTGGCATCCTGCTGACCATCGCCGGTACGAATCTGCTGGCGGCGAGCCTGGGGTATTCACTGGCCAACCTGACCAGCATCGCCTTGGCCGCCGGTGTGAACTTCGCGGTGAACGATCTGTGGACATTCCGTCATGTGCGCACCGAAGGGCTGGACCCGGAGCGCACGCAGTTGGCGCAATCGCGATTGGCATTGGCGCTGGCTGGCGCGGGATTGGTGCTGGCGCTGTCCACCTATCTGTTCGGACTCGATTCGCAGCACATTCCGCGCAACGGCGACGAACTCGTCTATGCGCAGATCACCCGCCTGACCGCCGCCACCGGCCACTGGTTGCCATTGCGATCGGGAATGGCAGACCTCGAGAACACCAAGCCGCCGCTGCTGTTCTGGCAGGGGATCATCTCCACCGACGGGGGCAGCGACTGGAGCTTCTGGAGTCTCCGCTGGCCGAGCGTGGCGTGGACCATGGCCACCGCCGCGCTGGTGGGCTGGCTGTCTTGGCGGATGAATCGCCGCGACGCTTTGGCGGCAGTGATGGCGGCGCTTGTTTACCTCGGATTCCTAGGCACCTACCGCTACGGCCGCCCGTACCTAACCGACGCGCCGGAAGTGTTCTGGTCGTTCGCCTGCGTGGCACTCACGATCATGTGGCTGCCGCGCTCGTTGGAGTCGCGCTGGTTGTGGCCGCTGCTGGTCGGCGTGCTGGCCGGGTTCGCCCTGCTGACCAAGTCGTTCGCCCAACTGGCACCGATCGGACTGACGCTGGCCTGCTGGCATCTGCAATCGGTCCGGTGGGACGCACGCGCGTTCATTCGCACTCGCCTGTGCGGGCTGGTCATCCTTGGCGTGGTGGCGCTGGCGATCTTCGCGCTGTGGTTCGCCCTCGACCCCGAACCGGCGCAAGTGTGGCGCGACTTTGTGCTGCGTGAGAATGCCGGAAAGATGGGACAGGGCAACTATCTGGCGCGCCTTCTTTGGGGCGGTTCAAGCCTCTGGAGCCTAGCCGCCGGGTTCTTCATCAACGCCGGCGTACTCGGAATCCCACTGTTCGGAGTGTGTGTCGAATCGTGGAAGCACCGCAGCGAGGTGTCGAGCCAGCATCGGATGCTATGGGTGTTCGTGCTGGTGACATTCCTGGTGTTCTGCATCCCCGATCAACGCTCCGAGCGCTACCTACTGATTGCTATGCCCGCACTGGCGGTGTTGATGGCCTCGCACTGGCGATGGGTCGGCCGCAATGCGTTCGTGATCGCCCTGATTGTGGCTGGGCTGGTGATCGCTGGCATCGGCTGGCTTTCGGTGCTGTTGGCGCGGGAGCTCGGCGTGAGCGCGTTCGACTGGTGGCACTGGTTGGTTATTGCTGGCGGCATCTCGTTCTGCATCACCGCGGCGATTCGCCCGCGCTGGAGCGCGGTGGGTGTTGCGCCCGCCTGTCTCCTGCTCTATCTGGCGCTGGCCGGGTTCCTCTCAGTCTTCGACGCGCCACTGGGAGTGTGGGACGAAGGCGGCATCTCCGCCGCGCGGGGCAAGCGGGTCTGGGCCCCGGAGAACTTCCGGTCGGTGGCAGAACAGGAGCGATTCCTGCTTCCCGGCGCCGAAGTTGTTGGATTTCCGATGGACGGCCCAACGCCCGAGGCGGCTTCGACTGGTGATCTGCTCATCCTCACGCGGACCATCAGCGCCGCGGCGCCGCCGGGGGCTGTGTCATCGCGCGTCGACATCACCAGTCGCCACACCGCGAGGCAGATCTGGGAGATGGCTACGGGGCGAGTTGAGGAACACCTCTTCTGCCGCCACTGGCTCGTCCCCGTGTCGCGGTAGCCCCAAGTGCGCTGAGCCTGTAGCCTGCCCGGCGTATGACCCCCGCGCTGTGCGGCCTCATGGTCGCCGGACTACTTGATGATGCCGCCGCGTCCGCCGGGAAGGTCGCCGCCATCGCCAACACGCCACCGGGGTTCCTTGAACGCACTTTCGACTTCGACAAGTCGGCACTCTTCTGCTGGCTGGTGGTGATTTCGGCGCTGGTGCTGTGGAACATCGCCCGGGCGCGGCGCGGCATGAAGGTGACTGTGCGCCACATTGCCGGGCTGGACGCCGTTGAGGAAGCCGTCGGTCGCGCCACCGAAATGGGTCGCCCCATTCTGTTCGTGCCCGGCATTCAGGACATGGACAATGTCCAGACCATCGCTGGCCTCACTGTGCTGGCGCGGGTCGGCAAGACCACCGCGGAATACGACGCCCAGATTGAGGTACCCACCGCTCGTTCGCTGGTGATGACCGCCGCCCGCGAGGCGCTGCAGGCCAGTTACATGTCGGTGGGTCGGACTGACTCCTACAACCCCGAACTCGTCTACTACGTCACCGACGAGCAATTCGGCTACACCGCCTATGTCTCCGGCTTGATGGTGCGCAAGAAGCCCGCCACCTGCTTCTACCTCGGACAGTTCTTCGCCGAGAGTCTGATTCTGGCCGAGACCGGCAACGCCATCGGCGCCATTCAGATTGCGGGCACCGCCGAGAGCAGCCAGCTGCCGTTCTTCGTGGCCGCCTGCGACTACACCCTGATCGGCGAAGAGCTCTTCGCTGCCAGCGCCTACCTGAGCGGTGAACCCGATCAGATGGGTGGACTGCGTGGCCAGGACTTCTGCAAGGCGCTGGTGGGCGGCGTGCTGGTGGTGGCCGTAGCAGCGGCCACGCTGGCTGCCATCACCGGCTCTGCGGCGCTCGACTCAGCCACAGGATTCTTCCGTATGTTGGTGGGTGCCTGAAATGACTCGCAAGTTCGCCATGCTGCTGACCTTCTTGGCCGGGGCGACCATGGTCGTCTCGTACTTCATTCGCCCAACTCAGAGTTGGGGCGAGGATGTTGCCGAGTGGTTCAATGTGCTGGCCGCCATCGCCTTCGTGCTGGGCGCTGCCAACCTAGCCAAGGTGCATCTGGAGAGACTCTCCTCGCGCTCCGCTGGTTGGGGCTACTCGGTAATCGTGCTGCTGGCCTTTGGCGCCACCATGTTGGTTGGACTGCTAAAGGTCGGTGTGCACCCACAGGAACTGGCCCCCACCGTGGCGTTCAGCGGCGAGAAGGACGCCTCCGGCAGCGCCTTCTGGTGGGCCTACTCCTACGCGATGAGCCCGATCACCTCGACCATGTTTGCGCTGCTGGCCTTCTTCGTGGCCAGCGCCGCGTTCCGAGCGTTTCGGGCCAAGAACACCGAGGCGGCGCTGCTGCTGGTGACCGCGTTCGTCGTCCTCCTCGGGCGAACTTTCGCCGGCGTGGTGCTGACCGGCTGGATGCCGGAGTCGCTGTCGTTCCTGCGACTGGAGAATCTGGCCACCACCATTCTGGAAGTATTCGCCTCAGCAGGTAACCGGGCCATCCTCATCGGCATAGCCATCGGCGTGGCGGCGACCAGCCTCAAGATCATGCTGGGTATCGACCGCTCCTACCTCGGGGGAGGCTCGTAATGTCTTTCCTCGAGCGGCTCGACCGCATTGATCGGCGCTGGATTTTTCTCTCGATGGGGCTGGCGGTGGCGGTGCCGATCATCGTCATTGGCATCACCGGCAAGACCTTCCCCGAGGTTGCCACACCGACCACCCGCGGGGCGTTCGATGCCATCCAGTCGCTGCCAGCTGGCTCGCGCATTCTGCTGTCATTCGACTTTGACCCCGCCTCGGCCGGTGAACTCCAGCCGATGGCCACCGCCTTCGTGCGCCACGCCGCGGCGCGCGACTTGGACATCTACTGCATGACCCTGTGGGCGCCAGCCCCGCCGCTCTTGGACGAAACCATCCGCAAGGTAATCGTGGCTGGGCACCCCGACTTGGTTTATGGCAAGGACTATGTGAACCTCGGCTTCCAGGCCGGAAACGAGTCCGTCCTCAAGGTGATCTGCACCGATTTTCGCCAGTCATTCAGCAAGGACTATCGCGGTACGCCGGTCGACCAGATCCCGATGATGGCGCCGATCAAGAGCGCCAGCGATTTTGACTGCATCGTCACCATGAGTGCGGGCTACCCCGGTTGCAAGGAGTGGGTTCAGTACATCGCCACGCCCGCGCTGGGCAGTGACGATGAAATCCTGCTGGTCTCCGGGGTGACTGGAGTGCAGGCGCCGCAGATGGTGCCGTACTGGCCGCGACAGATGCGCGGGATGCTGGGGGCCATCAAGGGCGCCGCCGAGTATGAGTCGCTGGTCAATGAGTTCATCAAGGGAAGCAATCCGGCCGCCGACATCGGCCCGCAATTCATGGAAGCTCAGCGCCGCATGGCGCCGCAGTTGTTCGGCCACCTGCTGATGGTGGGCCTCATCATTCTTGGAAACTGCATCCACTTTGGCCGGCGGCGCGCGCTCGCTGGAGGTGCCCCTTGAGCCGCCGCGTGATTTGGGGAGTGATCCTCGTCGTGGCGGCGCTGTTGCTAATCATCCGCGCCTCCACCGGGCAAGGGATGGGCAAGTCCTACGTGAAGGAAACACCGGTGGCTTTCCAGCTGGATGCCTCCGGGGTGTGGCAGAGTGTTCCAGCGGGCACGGCCGGGGCGGTCGGTTGGACGGAACTGAAGCCGGTCCCGCCGCGGGTTTTCTACGCCGCCGAGCAGGCCGATCCGACACAAACAGTGGTGCACCTCAGCTGGTCGCGCACCATCGGCCTCTGGGTGGCGGCGTTCTTCACTCTGGCGGTGCTCAGTTTCCTCTACGCCGACAATCCTTTCTACAAGGTTGCCGAGGCGGTGGTGATCGGCGTCTCCGCCGCCTACTGGGGCTGCGTCGGCTTCTGGGATGCCATCATTCCTAAACTGGTCGCTGGCCTGCTGCCCACGCTGACCAAGGAGAACTTCCTGCCAGCATTGGATGTCGCCAAGGAGTCGAATCCTTGGATGATCGTGCCGCTGCTGCTGGGGGTGCTGCTGCTACTGCGGCTGGTTCCCAAGGCTGGCCACTTGTCGCTGCTGCCGCTGGCGTTCATTGTCGGCACCACCGCCGGACTGAAGTTCATCAGCTTCACCGAGGGCGACCTGATGGCTCAGGTGAGCGCCACCATCAAGCCGCTGGTGCAGGTCCGCAGCGTCGATGGTGCCACCGACCTGGCCGCCACCACTGGGGCCAGCCTGAAACAGATCCTGATCTTCGTGGGCGTCTGCAGCGCGCTGACCTACTTCTTCTTCAGCGTCGAGCACAAGGGCGCGGTCGGCAAGGCGGCGCGAGTGGGCATCTGGTACCTGATGATCACCTTCGGCGCCGGGTTCGGCTTCACGGTGATGGGGCGAATCGCTCT
>SYPI01000088.1 GCA_005804005.1 Planctomycetia bacterium | reverse complement strand
GGCGACAACGTCACCCACCTGATCGTTTCCGGGTTCTCTGGCAGCGATGGTCAGGATCTGGACACCAACGATGACGGCGTGCTCGATGTGACCCCTTGGGCGTCCGTTGTGTCGGCGATCGCGCTGGTCCATGATGTCGCACCCGACGGCGTCAATGCCGACTTCTACTACGCCACTACGGTCATCGGCCCGGATGCTGGCGCAGTCCCCTCTCAGGCTTGGCAGTGCCTCGATGCTGGCGGCTGGCGCGTCGGAAGCGCTGACCCGGCCTCCGGCAGCGACACGCCCGGCAGCGACAATCCGCTCTGCGGCTCGGGGGGCAGTCCCCTGCTCATCTCCGAGATCCGCACCGGACAGAGTGGCAACGACACCGACGAGTACTTCGAACTGACCGGAACTCCGGGAACCAGTCTGGCTGGCCTGACCTACATCGTCTTCGGCGACAGTACCACTCCCAACTTCAATGGCGTGGTCGAGTGCGTGGTATCGCTGGATGGCTACAGCATCCCGGCGGACGGCACTTTCGTGGCCGCCGAGTCAACCTTCACCATGGGAACCCCCGACCTAGTTCTCGACGCGGCCGGGAACGCCCTTAACTTCGAGGACAGCGACAACGTAACCCACATGCTGGTTTCCGGCTTCACCGGCATCGTCATGGATGATCTGGATGTGGACGAAAACTGCGTTCTGGACAGCACCCCTTGGATCGAAGTGCTCGATGCCGTATCCATCATCGGCGCTGCCGTTGAAACGGGCTGCAACTACTCCAACACGCTGGTCGGACCAGACGGCAACTATGTGGCTGGGCACGTTTACCGCTGCTCACCCGCTGGCGAGTGGCGCATCGGCGCCTTCAGTGCCAGCGCCGGTGGCGACACCCCCGGCGCGGGCAATCTCGACTGCAGCGTCCCCTATGTGCTGGAGTGCGGGCAGGCCGAAGCGGGCGATTGCGCCACGATCCACGCCAACCCATTCTGCAACGATTCCAACTGCTGCTCGGCGGTCTGTGCGGCCGACCCGACCTGCTGCTCTACGGCCTGGGATGCCGAGTGCGTGGCCTTGGTGGCCGTGCAGTGCGCCGCCGGAACCGCCAGTTGTGAGTCTGGCCCCATCCGCCTGAACGAAATCCGGGTGGACGAAACCAGCACCGACAACAGCGAGTACTTCGAGCTCTCCGGCCCGGCGGGCACCGCGCTGACCGGCCTGACCTACATCGTCATCGGTGACGGTGGAACCACCCTGTCGGGAACCGTGGAGGCAGTGATCCCACTGACTGGTCAATCGATTGCCGCCGATGGCTTCTGCCTGGTGGCCGAGCCGACCATGCTGCTGGGCACCGCCGACTATGTCCCGGTCGGTACCAACATCCTGAACTTCGAGAACTCGGACAACGTCACCCACATGCTGGTGGCCGATTTCACCGGCACGCTCAACATGGATCTGGACACCGACAACAACGGCACTCTGGATCTGACCCCGTGGTCAGCGATCGTTGATCATGTGGCCTTCATCCTGTCTAACGCCAGTCCGCCGATCGGCACGGAGTACGCCTACTCCGCCAACCATGTCGGTCCCGACGGCACCTTCGCCCCTGGCATGATTTGGCGCTGCCAAGACTCCGGTTGCTGGAACATCGGCACCTTCAATCCGGCCGCTCCGGTGCCGCCGTACGCCGCTGACACGGCCGGGGCGTCCAACCTCGCCTGCGAACCGCTCCCCCCGCCGTGCCCGGGCGATCTGGACAACGACGGCCTCGTCGGCGGCTCCGACCTCACCGCTCTGATGGCCAACTGGGCCGGCGGCGGCGTGGGCGACCTCGACGGCGACGGGTTGGTTGCCGGTGGCGACTTGGCCCTGATGCTGGCCGCTTGGGGCGACTGCCCTAACTGACCGGCGCATCAACGGCGATTGGCGCGCTCCCGGTTTGAAACCGGGATAGCCTTTTCCACATGGATCTGGCAGTCCACTCTCTAGGCCGCTGGGGACTGTTGTGCTGGGACACCGCCTGGCGCTTCGGCCAGTTCGTCCAGTTCGCGCTCTCGGTGGCGGCTGCCCTGCTGCGTTCGCCACGCCGCTGCCTGCGCTGGTCCAACCTCGGCGAGCAACTCTTCCACGTTGGCACCGCCTCAATCCCGGTGGTCTCACTCACCGGTCTGTTCATTGGCATGATTCTGGCACTCGAGGGCTACGACCAGTTCGCCGCGCTGGGACAGGAGGAACGCCTCGGCGGCGTCATCAACATCTCCGTGGTCAAGCAGATCGGCCCGGTGCTGGCGGCGGTCATGATCGCTGGCCGGGTCGGCGGAGCGCTGGCCGCTGAACTGGGCACTATGCGCATCACCGAGCAGTTAGATGCCATGCGCGCCATGGACGCTGATCCGATCCGAATCCTGGTGGCACCGCGGGTGGTGGCCTGCATCATCATGGCCCCGATTCTCACCCTCTACTCCGACATGCTCGGGGTGGCCGGCGCCTGGCTGGTAACGGTGAAGATCTTCGGCGTGGCTCAGGCCGATTACTGGCACTTCTCCGCTCAGTTTGTCTGGGGTTGGGACCTCTTCACCGGCCTCATCAAGGCGGTGTTCTTCGGCGGCGCCATCGGCTTGATTGCCTGCTCACACGGATTCGCCTGCAGCGCTGGCGCGGCGGGGGTCGGGCGCGCCGCCACCGCCGCATTCGTCTCCAGTTTCGTGGCCATCATCGCCCTCAACCTAGTGCTGGCCGAGTTCCTGAACTCAGTGTTCCACCTCTTCCACCGCGGATTCGTAGGAGTCTTGGACTGATGCGGCGGCCACTGCTGGCTGCGGTCTGCCTCGGGGCGATTGTGTTTTCTCCAGCGTCGGCCGATGAGGGCTCGGCCCCCGCGCCCGGCGTACCCGCTGGCCGCCCGCCGCGCGGGGCACTAAGCCGCCGCGAGGGTCGGATCTACGACATCGAGTTCAACGCCACCATCTACGCCGCGGGCACCGTGAAGGGCGTCGCCGATCCGCTGGTGCTGGCCCAGAACTCGATCGAGATCCCGCTGACCATGCTGGACACCTTCTCGCAGGTCGACCCGACCTCCATCCGCGCCGGGCTGTCGATCAATAACAACCCGGTTCCTGGCGCCAGCGTCCAGATCGGCGAACTCCGCCGTGGAGTTTCGGCAGTGAAGGTCGAGTCCGGGGCGGTGACCTGCCAGAACATTGCCGCCCAGTTTGCCTGGCGAGCCGCCTCATGGTCCAGCGTGCTGGACGAGGCGGTCGCCGCCCGCACCGCCTGGCCACAGAGTTGGCCCGACGATGCCCAACCGTGGCTGGACCCGCAGCCATGGATCGAATCGGATCAGCAGATCTTCGGCGACTTCGTGCAGCGCACCGCACAGGGCAATCTCCACGGCGTCAGCGTGCACATCGCCGCTAAGGAACTGGTCAAGGCCACCCTGCTCAATGTCCGCGCGGTGCGGTCGACGGGAGTTATCTACGACGCAACCCGCGTGATTCGCGGCCTAGACATCCGCGGTGCCAAACGCATGGCCGAGACCGGCGAGGGCACCAGCCACGACCTGGCCTGCCTCTGTGTGGCGGTGCTGCGCGCCGCCGGGATCCCGTCGCGAATCAATGTAGGCATCATCGATCCCGACCGGCACGCCCCCTACTTCGTGACCTGGGCCGAGTACTACCTGCCGGACTCGGGCTGGGTGCCGTTCTTGCCCGACGACCTGCGCGGCAAGGCCACCAGTCTGGATTCATCTCTGGCCTGGAAGAACTTCGGCACAGTCAAAGACCTCAACTTGGTTGTGCCGGTCAGCCACTGGATATTGCCCGAGGGGATTCCGGCCGCACCGGTGGAACTGCCGGCCCTGTGGGGCTGGCGCTCGGCTGGCGCAATCCAGCCCTGCACCATGCGGGAATACACCCGGCTCCAGATGACCTCGCAAGGCCGCGTCCCCGAGTAGGGTCGCCTAGGGCACTTTGGAGAAATACACAATCCGCGGGCGATCGGACGGCTTCTTCACTCCGCTGCGGTCAACGCAGAACACATAGCGCGACTCGTCGACGATGGCCGACGGATCGGTGGCGTCCCAGCGGAACGTGATCGGGTTCTGGCGGAAAGTGCGCACCTTCATCCACACTGTGAAGACATCGCTGCGGGTGGTGATCATGTTGCTGATGCCGCTGAAAAGCATGTTCAACTCTTCAGCGTCACCAGAGACAGTATCGCGGACCGGCAGATCGATCGTCGGTGCCAGCCCCGGATCCCAAGCCACCACTCCGCGGGTCGTATCGGTGGACATCCGGGCCTCCAACGGCACTGGGACATCCCGCGCGCCGCGCCCAGCGATGCGGAACGGATCGCGGCCCAAGAACTCGGCGCTGAATGAGTCGGTGGACGAGGCGGCCGCCGGCATCGACGAGCCGATCGCTCCGGCATAGGCCACCCCGCCGGTCAGCCCGGCGGGCGGGGTCAGCGTCGACTGATTGCCGCTGCGGTTGATGAAGCGCAGTTCAGCTGGCGAAACAAACCCACGCTCACCGCGGCTCCATGGGCGGAAGGCCGGGATGGGCGTCGGCAGGGTCAGCGACACCGGATTGGGGTTGCCGCGCTCGGCGTAGTACGGCAGATCGGTCTGGGACAGATCCACCGTGCCCTGCACCAGGTCCATGGCCAGATCGCGGTAGGCGATGACGGCTTCCGGGAAGCGCACATGAACTGCCTCGTTCGGGGTCGGATAGTGGTTGGCCACATTGATTGCCGCGTCAACGATCGACGAGTCCTGATACTGGCCGTTGCGCAGCGCAGTGGCCGGCGCGGCGGTCCGCCACGGCCAGTTCTCACCCGGCTGAACATCGAACACATCCGAATCGTCCGTCACTAGGCGATCCATCTGCGGCAGGGTGCGCAACACCTCCAGCGGCGCCGTGTTCACATTCACCAGTCCCGGCACAGCGTTGCCGCCGTTGGCGTTACCAAAGCGGTTTAGGGTCAGGATCGGCAGGTTCCATGTTCCACTCGAGTCGGTCTCGCCCGAACCCCCAATCGCCACGTTCACCGCCGCAAGTTCCTCGCGACCAATCATCCCCCCGCCATCGCAGACCAGCGTCTCGAGGAAGCGCGCCAGTGGTGCCTCGCGCGGCTCACCGGCGGTCATGCGGGCCCACGGCGCGGCGCTGGTGGCATCCCATGCCGGGGTGAATGTCCAACCGGGGTCGAGGCGGCCGAGGTAGCGCAGACGTTCTCGCAGGAGATTCTCGGTCTGGGCCACATTGAGAGCCGGAGTGAACCAGTTGGCAACCCGGTCGCGCATGACCTCCCAGAAATCCAGCTCGCTGGAGATTGCCTCGCCAAAGGTCCGCGCGGTTCGCTGAATCGTCTCTACACCTCGGCTGGAGGAGGTGCGGGTCTCCACCGCGATCCCCCAAGTCATCACGTCAAGCGCCTCGCCCAACTGCTCGAAGTCGGCATCCTTCACCGATGGCCGCCAGGCCACCGGCAGCTTGAACTGCGGATGCTGCAGCGCCGGATTGGGCTCAGCCGGATCAGTGAAGCGGCCACCCAAGTCGCCGTAGGCCACGCGCGAGACTGAGCCGAACCACGGCGAGAGAATGGTGAAATTGGAGGGGTCAGTCGGCACTGCCGCCCCGCTCCCGGCGGTCGAGGCAAACAGGAAATTCGGCGGATAGACGCGTCGCTGCGGTGTAGTCCCATCGATGCCGGCGTCGTAGGCCACCAGCGACTGAGTGGTGAAGAAGGTCGGCTTGCCGCGCCGACGCATGGCCTCGGTGTCGTTGTCGATGGTCAGGCCGGTGGTCGGCTCCTTTGCTCGGTGATACGGATCGGCCCACGCCACCGGATAGAACCACGGGTCGTAGTCAGTGGCCGCGCCCGACTCCGGCGGGAACGCCTCGGGGAGGTCGGGGTCGTCAGTGTTTTCGTTGAGTGCCGACAGCGGGTCGCTGGCTGCGGCTTCGATGTGGTCGATGTACCCGTTGTAGTAGTCGCCGTGCGCGGTGGCGGCCGGTGTCGATCCGGTGCCGGTGTAAATCTCGCCCTTGCCGCCGGTGGACTGCCCCGCCTCG
>SYPI01000087.1 GCA_005804005.1 Planctomycetia bacterium | reverse complement strand
GCTGGAGAACACCAGTTGATTGACGCCGCAGGCCTCCATCGCCTCCAGCACGCTGAGCGTTCCGGCCATGTTGGCGCGCCAGTAGCGCAGGGGCTGGTCGACGCTCTCGCCGACATAGGCCAGCGCCGCGAAATGCACCACAGCTTCGATGCGGCGGTGCTTGAGTAGCACTCTCAGGGCCTCCGTGTCGCCGATGTCGCCTTCGTGGAACTCGACCTGTCCCATCCGCCCGAGCGCGGCAATCCGCATCGCCGCGGCGCGGTGGCCGCGGAACAAGTTGTCCACAATCGACACTTCATGGCCCAGTTCGGTGAGCCGAAGAGCGGTGTGGCTGCCGATGTAACCGGCCCCACCTGTAACGAGAATCCGCATGCGTTCTATGGCCTCCTTTGGGCCGTCAGGAATCGTAGCGGCCCGGGGCGCCGCCCTGCGCTTGCTCTGGGCCGCCTCCCTGGAGACAATGAACCCGATGGCTGAACTGACCCAGGCCGGGAGTCCGAGTACCGCCCGTCCGGACCCGGTGATTGCCCCGCCCGCACTGCGGCTCTCCGGCACGCCATCGTTGAGCGCGATCAGCCCCGACGACGCCATCCTGCAACTGCTGAAGGCCTCATGCGCTCTGGAGGCGCAGTTGCGCCAAGATGCCGAGGCCGCCCGCGAGCGCGCCACGCGCGCCGAACCAATGCTGGCCGTGACCGGTGTGGGCGCCCTAGACCGGGCGGCGGCAGAAGCCGCCGAACTCGTCCGTCAGGTTGACGCGTTGCTGGCCGAGCGAGTGCAGGCGGCCAGCGGGGCGCAGCGGTGACCGGCCACGAAGCCGCGCAGCACACCCAGCCAACCCCCCAACAACAGGGACGGGTGGTCCAGCGCTCGGCCGATGCGGCCGAGTTTCGCAAGGCCGTGACCGAAGCCGTGGAGTACCGCGGCGATGTCACCGTGCATCTGGCCAACGGTTCCCGGCTCGACGGCTATGTGTTCGACAGCCGCCCCGGACCGGCCGCTGACGAACTGCTGATTCGCATTCTTCCCCTTGACGGTTCGCCGCGCCTGACAGTGTCTTCGAATGATGTCTCGCGGGTGGAGTTCAGCGGCAAGGACACCGCGGCGGGCAAGTCGTGGGAAAGTTGGGTGAAGCGTTACGCCCAGAAGCGATTGGCCGGGGAGCAGGCCAGCATCGAGAGCGAACCGCTGGAGAACTGAGCGCCGTCAGCGCCGGGCGGCCAACATCAGTTCGCGCCCAGTTTCCAGATCGCGCACTTTGCACTTCAGGGCCACCGCGATTCGCGGAATCACCGGCCAGGCGATCTCCTCATCGTTCACGCTGAGCAAGACCTGACGCACCGGATCCTCGCCACTCATCATGGCCAACTCAACTCCCGGGCCATGAAAGGTGTCCGAGCCGGGGCGGTCGAGGGCGGTGTTCAGCGGCGCCAGAAGCGCCTGCAACTGTCCGCGCGTGGCCAACGGTGGCAGCCCATCCTCGGTCTGCGGGGCTTGGGAAAGCAGGACGAACTGGCGCAACTCGGCCATGACGGAGATGCACTGTAGCCGGGATCGCCAGCTCGCTCAGGCCAGTGCGGGCATTGGCTGGGAGCAGCGTTCCAGTTCCTCATGGGTCATCCACGGGAGCGCCTCCAGACGCCGCCGATAGCGCTCCGGCATCGGCTCGCCCTTTCGCTCCCACGGCGGTCGACTCTTCCAGCGCCGATGAACCCACAGGTACTGCTCCGGGGCCCGGCGGATGGCCGTTTCAATGCCGCGATTGAATCTGGCAGTGATGTAGAACAGCGGGTCGTCCTGCGCCTCCCAGTCGGCCGGTTCAATCACATCGACCGCGCAGAGCGAGTGACGGAATTGGCCATCCAGCCGCCGGGTCGCCCCAACCACGATCGGAAGGTTGTGGCGCATTGCCAGCAATCCGATCGACTTGTAACTGGAGGCTAGCGTGCCGAAGAACGGCACAAACAGGCCGTCATCCCCGGCGTTCTGATCGGCGATGAAGGCCACGCGGCCGCCGGCTTCGATGACCTTCTGCACCTCCCCGGTGGCACCGAACTTGGTGAGGATCCGCAGCCCACGCGCCTCGCGCACCGAGCGGATCCACCCGTCGAGCCAAGGATTGTCGAGCGGCCGAGCCAGCGCGGTCATCGGGAATCCCAGCAGGGCCAGCGCGGAGCCGAGCAGTTCCCAGTTCCCGCAGTGGCCGGTGAGGAACAGAGCAGGGCGGTCAGCAATTGCGATGCGCAGCGCCGCGCCGAGTTCGCCCATCTCGACCCGATTGGTCCAGGTGCGCGGTCCGATCAGCCGGGGCGCGGCCACGGTCTCGATCATGAACAACTGCAGCATGCTCTGCATGGAACGCTCGGCCAGTCGGCTGACTTCGATGGCGCTCATCCCGGGAAATGCCCGGGAAATCTGGGTGCAGGCGCGGCGCCGATGGCGGCCGCTGCATCGATAGAGCACCGAGCCCAGCCCGGCGGCGGTGTCCATCCCCTGATCAACGCTGAATGAGTGCAGCAGGGCGAAGGCGCCGCGCAGGGCGCCGTACTGCGCCAGTTCAACTAGCTTTCGGAGCAGGGTTCGCTCGCGCAATGTCTACCGCGAGGTGCTGCCAGTGAGAACCCGGAAGCGATTCCAGTTCAGCACCGGAATCTGGGCTTCCTTGGCCTCTTCGACCAGCCGGTCATAGGTCTCGCGGGCCGCGCGGGCCCGCTCGTACTCGCCGTACTGCTCGGGCGAGGCGTTCATCGGCAATGGCGGCGGCAGC
>SYPI01000086.1 GCA_005804005.1 Planctomycetia bacterium | reverse complement strand
GGGCAATGCCGGACAGGTGAACTACGCCGCCGCCAAGTCGGGGCTGGTCGGCATGACCAAGTCGATCGCCAAGGAACTCGGTTCCAAGGGCATCACTGCCAATGTGGTGGCGCCCGGCTTCATCGAAACCGATATGACCACCGTCCTGCCTGATGCAGTGAAGGCCGCCGCGCTTGGCGCCATTCCGGTGCGACGATTCGGCGCCAGCGATGAGATTGCCAGTGCCGTCGCGTACCTCACATCGGACGAAGCGGGATTCGTCACCGGCCACACACTGGTGGTCGATGGCGGAATGACCATGTAAGAAAACGCCAGCCCGGCAAGGGGCTGGCGTTTCAGTTTGCGATTGTGAGTTGTCGGTCAGCCGCCGGGTTGTCGGCGCATCGGCGCTCGACCACCGCCGCCCCCGCCGCCCCCGCCCCCGCCACCCTCGCCGCCACCGGCTTCGGGGGGCGCCTGTCCGGTGTCAGTTGCTTCTCCGACCTTGACCTGCACCATTGTCAGGACTTCGTCGGGTTCGTTCGCCAAGGCGATCACCCGCTCAAGTTCCTTGTACCAAGCTTCAATCCAGTCCTCGCCGCTCAACCGGCTCATGATGCCGGGCGGGGTTGGTTCGGCCGCGAAGGCGGTGCTGTCACCGACCGTGAAGTTCCAGAGAGTCGGGGTTTCATTGTCGCCAGCAATCATGATGGCCAGGACGCAATCACGGCCGTCCTCTGGTCGCTTGCCGCAGCGGCACTCAAGTTTGGTCAGGGCGGCAGTGGCCGCGCGCCATGCGCCGCTGGATTCGATCTCGGCGAGCACTGCGGCATCTTCCGGCGCCAGCACCGCCTTGGCGGCAGCGGCATCACCCTTGGCGAAGGAGTTCATGAACTTCAGCACGGCCACTCGCTTCTCAGTAGTTTCGGGAGCCAACGATTCTGGCAGCGACACCTTCGGGTCGATGCCGAGTTCGCCGCGCAACTCCTCGACGGTCTTCACCTGCGGTGGTGGCGGCGGTGGTGGTGGTGGCGCTGGTGGGGCCGGAGGCGGAGGAGGCGGGGCATCCTCAACGCAACCGCTGAGGGTGGTGACGCTGAATGCCACCGCCGCGCAGAGGACGCTAGGCAGGAGGCGCTGAAGTAATCGGGTCACTTGGTTGATCATGGCTTGGAGTCTCCCAACTGCGGTCGATCCGCCGCATGAGTCCTTTGAGCACGGCGCCTGGGGCGAGTTCCGCCAGCGCCGCTCGCTCCGGCTCCGCCGACAGTCCGGCCAGAAGCGCCGCGCAGGACTGTGACCATCTTACGGGGCTGGTTAGTTGCTGGACGAGGAGTTTTCTCAACAGTTCGGGGTCGGTGGGGTCATGAGGCCGAGCCGTCACATTGCTCCATACTTCGCACTTGAGCGGCTGGAGTTCCACGGCCCGCAGAGCAGCGGCCATCCCCTCGGCAGCGGGGGCCATCAGGGGGCTGTGAAAGGCTCCAGCCACGGCCAGTTTGGCCGATCGCAGTCCGCGCGACGGGGCGGCTGCCGCAGCGCGTTCGCAGGCGGCGGCCGCGCAGGAAATGACGATCTGCCCGGGGGCGTTGAAGTTGGCGCAGACCAGCGGCTCGCCTTGGCCGCACTCGTCGCACAGGGCTTGTGCGGAGGCTTCATCGGCGCCGATGAGCGCGACCATTCCTCCACGCGAGGATTCCGCCGCCTGCTGCATGAGTCGACCGCGCAACGCGACCAGCCGCAAGCCATCGGCGAATGAGAAGGCCCCGGCGATGCAGAGCGCGGTGTATTCGCCCAGTGACAACCCCGCCGCGGCGCGAATCGTCGGCGGCGCCCCGCGCTGCGCCAGCGCCCGCTGGCAGGCGATGCCGACCGTGAACAGAGCCGGTTGCGAGATATCGGTGCGGTTGATGACATCCGCCGGACCCGAGGCGCAGACCTGGGAGAGTCGGCGGCCGGCGGCGGCGTCGAGTGCGCCGAGCACCTCATCGGCCTCGCCGATGACCTCCTGCGCCGCCGGTGAAGCTTCGCCCCAGGCCACGCCCATGCCCACCGCCTGTGAACCTTGCCCGGGGCAGAGATAGACGATGGATCCACTCATGCCGGAATGCTCAGGCGCCCCTGGTGGACCACACGCTGCTGGCCCAGGTGAGTCCGCCCCCGAAGGCCACCATCATGAAGGGCAGTCCGGGAGTCAACTTCCCGGCACGAGTCAGTTCATCAAGGCAGATTCCGACGCTGGCGGCCGAGGTATTGCCGTATCGGTCGATGTTCACATAGACCTTTTCGGGGTCCAAGCCGATGCGTTCGCGGGCCGCTTCGATTATGCGAATGTTTGACTGATGGCAGATGACCTGACTCAGGTCGTTGGCACTAAGGCGAGTGGCGGCGAGGGACTCCTCGATGACCTCGCGAAACTTAGTGACCGCAAACTTGAACACCTCGCGACCGTTCATGCGCAGGCAGCCGAGGCGCACCGTGCTCTGGAGGTCAGACTCCGGAACATCGCGCGGCAACACGGGTAAGTACAGGGATTCCCATCGGCTGCCGTCCGCCTGCATGCTCTGGTGGATGCAACCGAGCGCGGGATCTTCATCGCGCACCAGCACCGCCGCCCCGGCCCCGTCGCCAAAGAGGATCGAGCAAGTCCGGTCGGTGTAATCGGTGACTCTGGAAAGCGTTTCAGCCCCGATCACGCCCACCGCTTTAGCGCGGCCGCTGCGCACCATGGTCTCGGCAACATTCATGGCGTATACGAAACCGCAGCAAGCGGCGGAGATATCAAATGCTCCCGCTGGCACCGCGCCAACCGCCGCAGCCACGCGCACCGCCGTCGAAGGGCAGGGCATCTCGGAAGTCAGCGTGCCGACGATGACCAGATCAAGCTCGGAGCCCTTCATTCCGGCCGCGTCCAGAGCGCGCTGCAGCGCGTCGCGGGACAGGTTGAAGGTGGACTCCGCATTCGGGTCGGCAATCCGCCGCTCGGAGATGCCGGTGCGCTGGAGAATCCACTCGTCGGAGGTGTCGAGAATCGCCGTGAAGTCGGCGTTGGTCATGCGGCGTTCAGGCACGGCCGAGCCGGTCCCGGCGATGCGCACGCCCCAGTTCCGTGGGGCGTTCATTCGCTACGCGGTCGCCAGCGACGACTGGGCCAGCCGCGCGACGATCTCCTCGTTCACATGGCGCTCGGCGGTCAGGCGGGCCCGCAGGATCGCATTGGTGATGGTCCGGGCCACGCTGGAGCCGTGAGAGATGAGGCAGATGCCGTCCACACCTAGGAGCGGCGCGCCGCCGTACTCGTGATAGTCGTACTTGGCGTAAAGACGCTTGATGACTGTGTCCAGGCGCGGCACCAGATCCGGGTCGATGGCCAGCACTTCATGGGCCAGCGCCTTGAAGATTCCGGAAGACAGCCCCTCGGCCAGTTTGATCATCACATTGCCGACCACGCCGTCGGTGATGACCACATCGGCTTCGCCGTTGAAGACGCCGCGGCCCTCTACGAAACCCACAAAGTTCGGGCCTTCAGCGTTGCGCAGCAGGTCGCGGGCCTCGCGCATACCGTCGGTGCCCTTCTGCTCCTCGCCGCCGACATTCATGATGGCCACGCGCGGGTGCTCAATGCCCAGCAGTTTGCGGGCGTAGACCTCGCCCATCACTCCGTACTGCGCCAAGTGCTGCGGCTTGGGATCGATGTTGGCCCCGACATCAATGAGCACCACCGGCCCGCCAAAGGTTGGCACGGTGACGCAGATGCCCGGGCGGACAACACCGGGGAGCCGTCGCATGTGCAACTGGGCGGCCGCCACGCAGGCCCCGGTGTTGCCGGCGCTGAGCACCGCGTCGAGCCGGTTGCTGGCCTTGCGGGAGGCCATGCGGCACATCACCGCGATCGATGAATCCTTCTTGGTGCGAACCGCATCGACCGGCGGTTCGTCCATGCCGATCACTTCGGAGGTGGCGACAACCTCGATGCGACTGTCTGAAATGCCCCGCTCGCTCAGCGTTTCGCTGATGGTGTTCTGATCCCCGATGAGGAACAGTCGATCCTCGGCCGCCAGCTTGGGGAGGGCAGTAATGCACCCCTTGAGAATCTCATCAGGGGCGTTGTCGCCCCCCATGACATCGACGCCGATTCGCATCGATATCAGGCGGTCTCGCCAGAT